>DASVAI010000327.1:0-10133 GCA_036376445.1 Acidobacteriaceae bacterium | reverse complement strand
ATCAGGATAGCATTCCCCAACCGCCGTGATGACGCCGGAAGGTTCAGATGCGATCATGGCCGTGCCCTTCGCAGGCCCATTTCGGACTCAGGAGAAATTCGTGCGGCTTCTTGCTCTGCTGTGCTTCAGTCTCTCGCTCTTTGCCTCCGTTGCATTCGCCTCACCGGTGCATCTGCAAGCCGAACATCGCACGCAGCCACTCGATATCGACGCAGCCGCTCCGCGATTTTCCTGGCAAAGCGACGCGCACACTCCCGACTGGATGCAGCAGGCGTATCAAATCAAGATCAGCACAGACGAGCAGGCACTGCGCAGCAGCAAGGCGGAAGTCTGGGACTCCGGGCGCATCGCCTCTTCAGACTCCGTCAACATTGCCTACACCGGCCCGGCATTGCACTCCGAGACACGCTATTACTGGACCGTCCGCGTCTGGGACAACAAGGGTGCATCCGAAGTGTCCGCTCCCACATGGTTCGAGACCGGCCTGCTCTCCCCGTCCGATTGGAAATCGCAATGGATTTACCGCAGCGATCCCGCGGCCGCGCACACGCTGTCTATGGTTCGCTGGCTTTGGCTTCCCGGCTCCGATGCCGAGCACGTCAAGCCGCACACCACCGCCGAGTTTCGTTATGTCCTGCATCTGGGCGCACAGCCCCTGCGCGCAAGCCTGCATGTGCTCGCGCGCGGAGACTTCGCCGCAACCGTCAACGGCGAACACACCGGCCAGCACACACATTGGAACGCATTCGATTGGGAGGAGATCACGCCGCATCTCCGCCCCGGAGACAACGAGATTGTCGTACGCGTAACCTCGCCTGAGGGCGAGCATCCCGACCAGCCTCAAGCAGCTGCCATTGCCGCAACCATTCGCATACTGGATGCGAACGGCCGCGAGCAGCGCATCGTAAGCGATCGCACATGGAGCGCGCGAGTCGGCGACAACGGTCCCTGGGTTGCAGCGCAGGAGATCGGTCCGCTTCGGTCGATCCATCCCGATGAGCCGCCCCCACCCGACCGCATCACCACGGAAGCTTCACTGCTGCGCAAAGACTTCTCTATACAAGACAGTGTTCGTTCAGCTCGCCTTATCGTAACTGCGCTGGGAGCATATGATACGTGGCTCAACGGCAGCCGTGTCGCTCCCGAGACTCTTCTCTCGCCCGGGTTCACCGACTTCCGCAAACGTGTGCTCTATCGCACCTACGATGTCACCGCGCTCGTCGTCCGCGGCCAGAACACCCTCGGCTTCATGCTCGGCGGTGGCTGGCACGGTTCGCCGCTTACTTGGAGCGGCACCCGCTATTTCACCGGGCCCGATATACTGCGCGCACAACTCGAGATCACTTTCCAGGATGGGCGCAGGCAGGTCATCGCCACCGACAGCACGTGGCAGACCGCAGCCGCGCCGGTTCTCTCTTCCGAAATCTACGGCGGAGAGGACTACGACGCGCGCGCCGATCAGGCCGGGTGGAACAAGCCGGGATTCGCCGCGCGCGGCTGGTCGCACGCAGTCACCGGCCCCGCGCCGCCAGACCTCCAGATCACCGCCGCGCCCGATGCTCCCATCACGACTATCATCACGCTGCATCCCGCCTCGCTTTCGCCGTCCTCCGCAACTCACCATGCCGTCTTCGACATGGGTCAGAACATGGTCGGCAATGTGCGGCTGCACATCCGCGGTCCGCGTGGCGCTCTCGTGCACCTTCGTTATGCCGAGCGCCTGAACCCCGACGGCAGCATCTACACGGAAAACCTGCGCAACGCCACCGCCACCGACGACTACATCCTCTCCGGCAAGGGCGACGAGATCTACGTACCGAACTTCACCTTCCATGGCTTCCGTTACGTCGAAGTCTCCGGCTACACCGGTGGTCTCAGCGCGAGGAGCATCGAAGGTCTCGTCTACAACAGCCTTCCCGAGCAGCCCTCGATGCGCCTGCACACCTCCAGCGATCTGCTCAACCGCATGGCCGGCCTCGGCTTCTGGGGCCAGCGCGGAAACTTCGTCTCCATCCCCACCGACTGCCCGCAGCGCGACGAGCGCCTCGGCTGGATGGGCGATGCGGGCGTCTTCTGGCGCACCGGCACTTACAACTTCAACATCGCCGCCTTCACGCAGAAGTTTATGAACGACATCGTCGATGCGCAGGAAGCTAACGGATCTTTCACTGACATCTCTCCCGACCTGCTGCAGCCCGAAGCCGGAGCGCCCGGCTGGGCCGACGCCGGCATCCTCGTGCCCTATGCTGCGTGGCTGCAATACGGCGATACAGCCCTGCTCGAACGAGCATGGCCGCAGATGAACCGCTATATGGACTTCATCGAGCGCGCTAATCCCGATCATCTGCGCCGCAACCAGCTAGGCGCGAATTACGCTGACTGGCTTGCTCCCGACCCCAACACGCCGCGCGATCTCATCGCTACCGCCTACTGGGCCATCGTCGCGCAGCAGATGCAGCAGATGGCAACCGCTCTCCATCGCACGGATGATGCCGAGAAGTACGGAGCGCTCTATGACGCAATCGTGGATGCCTATCGCGCCGCCTACATCGATCCTGACGGCTCCGTCGCCGGCAACACTCAAAGCGCCTATGTCGTCACCCTCTACAGCGGCATCGCGCCCTCGGCTCTGCGCACCGCCATGACCGAGCATCTCGTCAAGGACATCGAGGCGCACGGCAATCATCTGACAACCGGCTTCCTCGGCACTCCATTCCTGATGTTTGTGCTCGATGAAAATGGTCGCGCCGACGTGGCCTACAAGCTCTTGCTGCAGGACACCTATCCCTCATGGGGCTACATGGTGCGCAAGGGGGCTACCACCTGGTGGGAGCGCTGGAACGGCGACACTGGCGATCCCTCGATGAACTCCTATAACCACTACGCCTTCGGCTCTGTCATGGCGTGGGTCTTCCGCCGCGTCGCCGGCATCGACACCGAAGCCGCCGGCCCCGGATTCCATCACCTCGTCATCGCGCCGCACTTCGATCCCGCATTACCGCAGGTACATGCGGAATACAACTCGGACTATGGGCTTGTCACCACAGATTGGAACCAGGCGCAGCACAGATTCACAGTGACCACGCCGGCAAACACTACGGCCAGCATCACGCTGCCCGGCGTCAAACAGGAGCAGGTGGGCAGCGGCGCGCACACATACACAATTCCCTGATGCCTCAGTCCGCGATACCCGGCTGCGGCGGATCGATGCCGAGAGCCGTTGCCAGCGAGACCAGATGGTCCTGTTCATCGACCAGAATGGTCCGGATGGTCTCGCTCAACGCATATTCATTCAGTTCCTCGGCCTGCTTCAGCCGGCGCCGGTACTGCCGGATCGTCTCCTTCTCGTTCTCCAGATCGAACTGCAGCATCTCCTCTGCCTTCTCTGAAGTCTTTACCGGTTTCGGCTGCACCGTCGGCATGCCGCCAAGGTAGTCGATCGCATTCGAGATCTTCAGCGCATGCGCCAGTTCCTCGTTGGCGTGCACTTCCAGCTCGCCTGCAATATTCATGTACGTAGCGCCCTTCAGCACCTGTGAATAATTCACATAGGCGATAATGGCCTGATATTCGCGGGCCAGGTCTTCGTTCAGGTTTTGGATCAGCTGCTCGCGTGTCAGTGGCGTAGAACTCGGCATTGTCTCTCCTTATCGACTGGGATGACACCCTGCTGATCGCCGTTGTAACGTGCAGCCAACAGCATGCACCTTTCTCTTCAGCCGCAACGTCTATCCAACATCATGCTTCGCTCTGCCCTGCTCCCGTGTCTGCTTACAATTTGCATCCAGACACTCCTTGCCCAGACCAGTACCGACACCGCGCCCGCCGCTCCGCCCGCTCCAAAGAGCGCGCTCATGGTCGACCTGCCGATCGTAGTTCACGACAAAAAGGGCGCGCCCATTGCAAGTCCTGCCCCCACTTCCCTGGCACTCGCCGAAGACGGCGCCGCGCAGAACATCGTCAAGCTCACACCCGCGGCAGGTGAGCCGCTGGTCTTCGGCATCCTGGTCGACACCAGCCGCGGGCAGCGCGGCGTCACCCCCGAAGAGAAAGCCGCCAGCGTCGACTTCATCCGGGCCATGATGAAATCCGCGCAGGATCGCGGCTTCGTCGTCCACTTCGATCGCGAAGTCGAGCTGCTCGAGGATCTCACCGCCGACAAAGACAAAGTGCTTCAGGCCGCAAGCCTCCTCGACTCGCCCGAGCCCAATGCCGGCAACGCCTCCAGCCCCGGCGCGCAATCACTGCTCTATGACGCCGTATACCTCGCCACATCCGAGATCACCGGAAAGCAGACCGGGCGCAAGGTGCTGGTGCTCTTCTCCAGCGGCACGGACCAGGGCAGCAAAGAATCGCTGCGCACCGCCATCGACACAGCACAGAAGACCGGCACCATCATCTACGCGGTTTATGTCAAAGGCGAGCAGATCAAGCGAGACAGAAGCAACGAGTCGCGACAGGACCGTCGCGGCGGCGGGTATCCCGGCGGAGGTTATCCGGGCAACGATCCCAACGGCTACCCAGGCAACGATCCCAACGGCTACCCGGGAGGCTATCCCGGCGGCTACCCGGGCGGTTATCCCGGAGGGTATCCAGGCGGCTATCCCGGTGGTTATCCGGGCGGAAACTACCCCCGGCCCGGCGGACCATCGACACAGCCGCAGACCCCGAAGAACGATGGCAAGCGCGTGCTCGCGGATATCGCCGTGCCAACCGGCGGCCGGATCTTCGAGCTCTCAAAGAAGCAGAACGCCGCCGCGATTTTCTCCATGATTGAGGACGATCTGGCCCACCAGTCCGTCCTGACCTTCAATCCCGATAAACGCGGAGCAACGCCCGGCTTCCACTCGCTGAAGCTGGAAAGCCGGGACAAGGATACTGCCGTGGACGCGCCCGACGGCTTTTACGTTCCGGAGCCCGACGCAACTCCGGCCGCCGCATCGCACGCGCACTAATTGAAAAAACCTGCCGCCCAGGCAGGTCTTTTCACTCGCATCTCCGTTCTTCGCTACTGTGCCGCCTCCTGCCGCGCCCGCAGGAAGAGATCCACATTGTTCTTATCCACCATAGTCGTGCCGGTATCCACAAACGCCGGAACCGGCGAGAAGGAATCCGTCTCGTAATCCTTACCGAGCTGCTTCAGCGGATTCTCGTGCAGCTCAACCACCTGCTTCAGTCCGTAGTAAGCCATGGTGAACGGCTTCTGCCCGATCGTGGCGTCGATCACGCCTTCCTTCACCAGGTTCAGCGTCGCCTCGTCCACGTCCATCGCCACCACTTCCCTGTCGGTCGCATGAGCGCGCTTCAGCGCTTCCGCCACGTCCTTGCCTGCCGAAGCCTCCAGACAGATGAACGCATCAACCTTGTCCTTGCCTGTCTTGGCCACCATCGCCTGCGTGTTGTCGAATGCATTGCCGGAGTCGCCCTTGATATTCACCACTTGAGCGATGTTGATGCCCGGGCTGCCGGAGAACGCGTCCTTGTAGCCCTTCAGCCGCTCGTCAAGGTTAGGCTGTCCTGGCATGCTGAAGAACACCACGTTGCCTTTGCCGTGCAGCTTCTCCACGATGCGCTGCCCGCCCAGACGGCCGGCCGCCAGATTGTTCGTACCGATGAAATAGAGTCGATGGCTATTCGGCGAATCAGAGTCAATCGTGATCACCGGAATGTTCGCAGCGATCGCTTTATCAATCTCCGGCTGCATCAAAGCCGGATCGGCAACCGAGACTAGGATGCCCGCCGGCTTGCGCGCAATCACTGTTTCAAACTCCTGCACTTCGCCTTGCGGATCGAAGGTGTCAGGACCACGCAACTCCGCCTTGACGCCGTATTGATTGGCCGCCTTCATCAGTCCGTTGTTCGCCGTCTGCCAGTACGGCAGCTTGATGTTCGTGGCAACCAGGTAGTACTGATCGGAATAGCTGTGCTTGGCGCAACTGCTGGTGACCATCAGGCACGCCGTGCCCAACACTGCCAACGCTGTTGTCCGTAGTCTCGTGTGCATCGCTTCCTCCCCAAATCTTCATTCCCCGCTCGCTGCGGCGAATTTTCAAACCTTGAAAGGGCTGATTGTACGCCGGGTCTTCTCTCGCGTACAAAGGGGAGCGCCATCACACACGCACCGGCAATGCGGAAACACGCGCGCCAGTCGCGCGAAAAACCGCATTGGCAATCGCCGGAGCAACGGCGATGATCGGCGTCTCGCCGGCTCCTGCGGATGGCAGGTCCGGCCGGTTCACCAGGTGGATCTCGATCTCCGGCACATCCTCGAGCCGCGGCACCCGATATTCGCGAAACGAACCATTCAGTATCCGGCCATTTTCAAACTCTATCTCTTCGCGCAACGCCGCACCCAGCCCCATGATGATCGCGCCCTGCACCTGCCCCCGCAGGTTCGCCGGATTCACAATCGCGCCGCATTCAAACGCCTCGCAGACTCGCTTCACACGAATTACCTTGTCGGTGCGATCGATTTCAATTTCCACGCATGCGGCCACATACGATCCCTTCTCCGTGCCGCATGCCAGGCCGATGCCAGCGTTCGACTTCGCCTGCCAGCCAAAATGCTCGGCCGCAGCGTCGAGAACAGCACGCAGTCGCGCGTCCTCCAGATGCGCGCGCCGAAACGCCAGCGGATCGGCGCCCGCGAGCGCCGCCAACTCATCCATGAAAACCTCGCGCGCAAAAGTGTTTGCCGTGGCCGCCAGCGCGCGATAGGAGCCATGACGCAGCGGCGGAGCCGAAGGAACGAACAGGCAATCGCTTTTGCCCACGGCATACGGCGTCTCCACCGCATTCGGCCCGGAGTTGATGTTCACGAAATGCCAGGTCGCGATCCTCCCCTTGTCATCAAGGTTCGCCTCCGCTTCGATCACGCCCGCAGGCCGGAAGTATGCCCAGGTAAACTCCTCCTCGCGCGTCCAGCGCAGCGACACCGGCCTGCCCGCCACCCGCGCCAGCCGCGCCGCCTCCACCGCGTACTCGCCCGTGTGCTTCCCGCCGAACGCCGCCCCAAAGTCTGGAATCACAACCCGCACCTGCTCTTCCGGCATGTGGAACGTCTGCGCCAGCTCATCGCGAACCCCAAACGGATTCTGCGAGCCCGTCCACACCGTAAGCTGCGTTCCCTGCCACTCCGCCACCGCCGCGCGCGGCTCCAGCGGCGCATGCTGGATGTACGGCACGTGATACTCGCGCCGCAGCGATTTTCCTGTTTTCACTTCCGCGGCAAACGGATTCACCGGCGCACCGCCTTCGGCATGCTCCCGCAGAGAATCGAAAAGCTCTCTGCTCGAAGGCTGCGTCGTCATCTGCCACTTCGCCGTAGGCGCGATCGCCTCCATCGCGCGTCTCGCCTGCTGTGTGTTCGCGGCCGCGACACCGACAAACGAGCCATCCCGCACCACGACAACGCCGGGCATCGCCTGCGCTGCCGCAAGATCGATCGACAGCAGCTCCGCATGAAATGCTGGCGGCCGCAGAATTTTCCCATACAGCATTCCCGGTCGCGCGATGTCGGACGGACACCGGTGCACCCCGGTGACGATCTCCCGCCCCGTCGGCCGCGACACCGGCGTTCCCATTACCTTCCACTCCTGGGTCGGCGTCAGCGCGACATTTGATGGAATCGACGCATCGAGTAGCTTGGCCGCCGACCCGTCTCGCGCAAGATCTGCGTAGCTGACCGAGCGATGACTGCCCGCATGCACCGCAGCGCCATCTCTCACCTCAACATCAGTGCGCGGCGCCTTCCACCGCGCGCAGGCAAACTCAATCAGCAGATTCCTCGCCGTCGCCGCGCCTCGCCGAATTGCCGGCACGGTGCGCGGCGTCGATCCGCTGCCCGCCGTCATTCCGTCATCCGGCACCACGCTCGTATCCGCCAGCAGCATCTGAATGCGTTCCACCGGCACCCGCAGCTCCTCCGCGGCGGCCTGCGACAATTCCGCCCGCGCGCCCTGGCCGCCTTCCACTTTGCCGCACAGCACCGTGATCGTGCCGTCCACCCCGAAGTGGATCCGCGCGGCCACGTTTCGCGCTCCCGTGCCCAGGAACGTGCTCCGGCGCCGCTGCCCGCTCTCTTTCTGCTGCGCGAAGGCCGTAGCCGGCACGACAAGCAAAAGCCCGGCTCCCAGCGTGGCCTTCACAAAGTCGCGTCGGCTGAGCGCAAAATCGTAACTCACATACTCCAGCGCCGGCTCCATCGCTTGCTCGCCGTCCGTATGGTTCATACGCGCGCCTTTACCGTGCCCGTTCCGGCAATGCGGCTGACAATATCCCGATACTTTGGGTAACCGCCGCAGCGACAGATATGCTTCTGCAGCTCCTCGCGGTACTCAGCCTCGCTGGCTTGCGGATTTTTCTGCATCACCCCGACGATTCCGAGGATCATCCCCGGCGTGCAGTAGCCGCACTGGAAAGCGCTCTCCTTCAGAAACGCCTCCTGCACCGGGTGCAGCGTCTCGCCTTGTGCCAGTCCTTCGATCGTCTGCACGCTCTGGCCGCGCACCTCGCCGACAGTGGTCAGGCACGATGGCACTGGCTCGCCATTCAGCAGCACCGTGCAGGCGCGGCATTCCCCTTCGCCGCATCCATACTTGGCGCCTGTCAGGTGCAGGTCCTCGCGCAGCACTTCGAGCAGCGGTCGCTCAGAATCAGTTGTGAGAGCTTGCGGCTTGCCGTTCAGCGTGAACGTGATACGGGCGTCCATGCGCACCTCGCGTCACCACCACCATGAACCTCACAGGCGCCCAGCGTCAAAGGCCGGTCACGAGTGGTACTTGTCCTCCTGGATGACCTTCACACCCCTCCACCCCCAGTACACGCAGTGTCTCTGGATCAGACCCTTGTCATTCAGGGTCATCGCTTCCACGAAATCCATCTGTTCGCCTTCCGGCGCCTCCCGCGGATACTCCCAGATCATCTGGCGTCCATCCGTGAAAAACCCGCGGCGAAAATACTGTCGCAGCGACGGCTTCCGTTTCGCCACGATATGAAAGAATTCGCGCAACTCCTCGTGCCCGCGGCAAGCTCCGTCGTCGGTCGGTCCTATCAGTGCGGCACCAGCGGGCTCTCGAGCACCGCATCCGCGGCATAACACGCCAGCAGCCGCGCAGGATCGTTGCTCGATAGCGCAGCATCCCATTCCACATACATTCGCTCAACGGCACCATTCGAATACTCAGGCGTCAAAGAGTGCGCCTGCGCTTCCATCGCACGCGGCATGAACTCCTCCTATGGGCGATCAAAGCCGCCCAGGTAGGTGGATTCGCGCCTATCCAAGGCTGTTGCTTTTCTGCCCGCGCAATCAAGCCCCAAACGCAGAAAGGGGCGGGAGCCGTTGCCTCCCACCCTCTGCCTTAACCTCGTCTGATCTTGGATACCTGATGTTGGATGCGGCTTATGCCTGTTCGGCCACTCCGTCACGACCGCCGAAGATGCGCCCCAGGCCAAACCCCACCTGTGCGTTGTTCTTCTTCGCCGCCGCGGCGTCCGGAGCCGGCATGCCCTGCGCATCGGGCAACATGTCCAGCCAGCGCGGTGCGGCCGGCATCGGCATCTGGTCGCGTGGCGGCAGGTCGCCTTTCACCTCAATTGGCTTTGCTTCCGAGCGCATGTGAGACTCCTTACGCGAGCTCGAGACGGTCTGTTGCGGCATGGCCAACTGCGAGGACTTCTCCACCCAGCTTCCGATCGCACTCACCACGCGGGCTGCGCGAAGCCGCCGCGATCCGCCAACGCCATTGTCGCCGCCGCGAAACAGCCCAAGGCTGCGCATGCCGTGTTCTGGATCCATCACTTCCAGCGACCACTCCCGTCCCGTTTTGGGGCTAAGCAGAAAGATGGCGCGCAGGCTCTTCGGTGCAAGCTCGATCGTCCAGTTCGCGTACTCGTCAGAAGCGCGCGGCCCAAGCTCATCGCGCTCCTCGCGCGAGAACTCGAACGCCTCATTGAAGCGGTGCTCCAATTCTTCAAGCTTACGATCCGCCTCGGCAACAAGTTGCCGAGCCTGTGAGAAAATTGTGCCTCCGTTCTCCATCTCGCGCTCCCTCCATTAACTGACGTGAGTCCGAGTATCAATCGGAATACGTGCCTTTGGGCATACCACGAAAGCAGAAGATTTCCCGAAATGG
>DASVAI010000324.1:0-12980 GCA_036376445.1 Acidobacteriaceae bacterium | reverse complement strand
TTCAGGATGACCCATTCTGTGATGCTTCAGATCCGGACAAGCTCTGTCTGGATGCGCCCGGTGACGTGAGCCTCGTGATCGCCGGTCATCATGTTCACTTCGCTGCGGATGCCGAAGCCTTTGAGATAAATTCCTGGCTCGACGGAGAAGCAGGTGTGGGGCAGCAGGAGCCGCTCATCGTGCGTTTCGAGATTGTCTAGGTGCGCCCCGTTGCCATGGAGATCGTTCGCAATGTTGTGGCCGGTGCGATGTGTGAAGTATTCGGCGTACCCCGCATCGCGGATCACTGCTCGCGCGGCGTCGTCCGCCTCCCACCCCGCGATTGGCCTGGTCGCGGCGAATGCCTGCCGCACCTTCTCAATCGCGGCGTCGCGCGCACTCCGTACCGTGTGGAAGACGCGCTGCTCCTCGGCGGTCGGATCGCGATCGACAACTCCGGTCCAGGTGATGTCGTAGAAGATGGAGCCTTCCCGATCGAGACGAGCCCAGATATCGATGAGCAGGAAATCTCCGGATCGAATCGGAGAGTGCCGCTCCGCTGTGGGCTCGTAATGCGAGTCTGAGCTGTTGGCGTTGACCGAGACATTTGGTCCGTGCTCCCAGACGAGTCCGGCATCGGCCATCGCGTGCTGGAACCACTGGACCATCTCATACTCGTTCGTTCCCGAGGAGCTGACGCGGCGCCCGATCTCGAGGAACCCTGCTTCGAGAATCGGATCCAGCTTCGATTGCGCCTCGTAGTGGCTCTTCTCCTGCTCTGGAGTGAGAACCGCTTCAAAGCGGCTGACGAGATCAGCGGAGCTCACGATCGTCTTTCCCAACTCCCGCAGAACTTCGATGGTGCCGGCATCCACCATTGAGACATACATGATGGCGTTGCGCGGCGAGTACTGCATGGCGATGCGTTGCGCGCCGTCGAGCAGGCGTGACAATCCGCCTTCGAGTTCCTGCCAGGAGCTGTAGACCTCGGCACGGCCCGGCAGCGGATCGAGTCGGGTGCTCTCCACGCGATGCACCAGCTTACGGGGCTCGCCCGTCGCGGGCACGAAGTAGTACCAGCGACGCGTTATGTGCAAGGCGCCGCTCAAGCCGAGGATGCGGTACGCGATCGGGTCGCGATGATGATGATCGTAGAAGAGCCAGCCATCGAGTTCGGCCGCGCGCAGTGCTTCCTGGATCGCCTGGAGTTGCATGGTCACTGCCGATTTTATGCCGGGCCACCAGGAGTTGATAGGTCGAGACGCTAGACTGAATCCCAAGGAGGGCTGGTGCGCGCGGGCGGCATTCATCATGCGGAACTGATCCTTTTATTGCTGCTCGCGTTGGTGGGCACTTTGACCACGCTCTCGCGGCGCTTCCAGACGCCGTATCCCATCGTGCTGGTCATCGGCGGCCTGCTGCTGAGTTTTGTTCCCAATCTGCCGCATATCTCGCTGAATCCGGATATCGTCTTCCTGGTGCTGCTGCCGCCGTTGCTTTTTGCGGCAGCATTTAACACCTCCTGGCACGATTTTCGTTTTCATATTGTCAGCATTCTGCTGCTGGCCTTCGGGTTGGTCGCTTTCACCGTCGTGGGTGTTTCGGCTGCCGCCGAGTACTTGTTGCCCGGCTTCGATTGGCGCCTGGGCCTGGTGCTGGGCGCCGTGATCTGCAGCACGGACGCAATCGCCGCCACATCCATAGCACAGCGTGTGGGCCTGCCACGCGCCATCGTAGACACTCTGGAAGGCGAGAGCCTGGTAAACGACGCCAGCGCACTACTGGCGCTGGAGTTTGCCGCGGCGCTGGTGGTGAATGGTCAGAAGCCCAGCTTTTTCGAAGGGACGGGTCGCCTGCTCTTCCTGGTCGGCGGCGGCCTGGTGGTGGGTTTAGCGTCCGGATGGGTGATCCGGACGCTGCAACGCCGGCTCATCGACCCGCCAATTGAAATCACGCTAAGCCTGATGGCTCCGTATATTTCGTACCTCCTGGCTGAGGCACTACGCGTCTCCGGCCCGCTGGCCACCGTGGTTTGCGGACTGTACCTGGGCCGAAACCTCTCGGAGGTTTTCACGACAGAGGCGCGGCTGCAAAACTCGGCCGTATGGAACACGCTGGATTTCATCCTGAACGGACTGGTGTTCATTCTCATCGGGCTGCAATTGCCGCTTATCCTGCAGGGCATTCGCAGCATTGGTCACCGTGAGCTAATCTTTGATGCGGCAGTGCTTTCCGTGGTGGTGATCGCGCTCCGGCTGATGTGGATGTACCCGGGCGCCTGGCTCGGGTATTTCATCCGGGCGAGACTTCTGAAGCAAAATTACAAACGACCGGACGGACGCTCCGTATTCGTACTGGGTTGGACGGGCATGCGTGGGGTGCTGGCTTTGGGTGCGGCGTTTTCCCTGCCCCGCGCGTTGCAGGACGGCTCCCCATTTCCCCAGCGCGAGCTGATTATCTTTCTTACTTTTGCGGTCATTCTGGTCACGCTGGTGCTGCAGGGCCTCACTCTGCCTACGATCATTCGCAAATTTGGCCTGTCCGAGCCCGACCCGCTGCGGCTGGCTGAGCGCGACGCGCGGCGGCGCATGCTGCGCGCTGCGCTGGATTATCTGGATTCCGTGAAGACGAAGGAGAAAGGGACCAACGATGCGGTGTGGCACGACACCATACAGCACTACCGCGAGTTGTACGCAATGTATGACGAGCAGAAGCCTGATAATCAGGGCTCGGAGAAGCAATGGATAGAGCTGCGGGACCTGGGTGGCGACGTGCGAACGGCGGAACGGGCTGCATTGAAGAAAATGCGTTCGGAAGACCGGATCAGCGATCACGTGCTGCGCAAGCTGGAGAGGGAGCTGGATCTGCTCGATACCCGGTTTATCTCCGAATAAGGACGGCTTTGCAACGCAGTCACGGCGCGCTACATTGGTGATGACTTACTTTTCGCGGAGGAAGACCGGTAATGACCTGGATGGCACCGCCAATGACGTGGATTCTGCTTGGAGTCGCTGCCTGTTTGGCACTGGGAATCGGCTGCATCGCCTGGGCATCCCACGGACGGCCGGCGAGCGAAAACCCCCACCACGACGAGTTCTAGTCATCTTTCCTGGGCGGCATCTTGAGCCAGAGCAGGCCGGCGAAGAAGAAGAGGGCCGAAACGCAAAGCGATAGGATGGCATGGAGGCGGTGGTTGTAATGCACAGCAAGCGCGGCGCTTACCCACCAAACCGCAGCGCCGGCGAACCATATCCAGACCGTCCAGGCCGTCTTGGAGGCCATCCCACTCCTGACCGGTCCGGCGCCGCGAATCAGAGTTTCTCCCGCCGGCGGCGAACCATATAGGTGAATAACAATGCGCCCGCCGTCAGACTAACAGTCAGGACAGTGGGGATGTGTGAGTCTGTGGCTCCCGCCGAGGCTAGGAGCCAGAGTACGGTGCCGGTGGCCAGAACGTGATAGATTGCCATGTCCGGCAGCGTAGCAATGGTGCATAGGCAAACCTGATTCACCACCAGAGTGAGTGACATGCCGCAGGTAATGACACCTCACCGTATTCGAGGCAATACGGTCCCGAAATGGGCTAGCCGACCGCCTCTTATACGATGCGTGAGCTTCGCCTCGACGTCCCTGCGACCTAAGTAACATTCCCTTGGACACCAGATCGCCCCAGAATGGGCTCATGGCACGGCTGGCACGAGAGCGGGTTCGGATGCTGGAGGTGCTGATTCCGGTAATCGACCGCTGGTCAGGCCGAAAGCCGCCACACGCGAGCAACTCCCACCTGACCCTGGGCGACCACGGCGAAGAGGCGGTCTACTTCCATTTGCGCAAGAAGGGCTGCATGGTGGTGGCGCGGCGATGGCGCTCTTCCCGCCAGCCGGGCGACCTAGACCTGGTGTGCTGGGAGGGCGAGACGCTCTGTTTTGTCGAAGTGAAGACGCGCAGCCGGTTTGATGTGGCCACAGCCGAGTCGGCGGTCGATGCGGACAAGCGGCGCATGATCCGACGCATGGCGCGCCTCTACATGAGCGGATTACGTGAGCAGCCCAAGCAGGTGCGATTCGACATTGTTTCCGTGCATTTCAATGATGAATCAGTCGCCGAGTTGCGTGTCATTCCCAACGCCTTTGGATGGACGGAACCGGCTCATCGCTGGAACTAATTCCGTGGGCTAGGACGTAGCGTCCTTGTGCTCTTCATACCACGCCATCTGGATGGCTTCGAGCTTCGATTCGTTTGACTTGGATTTGTCGTCGGCGAAGCCGGACAGCTCCGTGACGTAGCGATGCAAATCGGTGAAGCGGACGGTCAGCGGATCGATGTCGGGATGCTTCTCCTGCAGTTGGATCCCGATCTCTTCGGCGTCGTTCCAGGTAAGCTCCTGCGGCATGATTCCTCCAGACTACGACTGCGATTCGGATAGGGCGAGCGGCTTGCCTTCGGAAACATAATTACGATTCCAGCTCGGTATCTCGACCACGTACGTGCCCGGGCCGGTGATAATCGCCTGACAGCCGAGCCTGGAGTTCAACTGCACATCGGCAGCTGTTTCCATGCGATCGAGCTCGTCGTCCTCGGGTTCCGAGATACCCTCGGTGCCCTTTTTCACCCAGATGTGACACGTGGTGCAGGCGCAGGAACCGCCGCAGGCGTGGTCGAGGAAGATGTTGAAGTTCTCCGCGACATCGAGAAACGACATGGGCTTGCCGTGATGCTCGTAGGGCATGGTGCCGTATTCAAACTCGACGGTGCGGCCTTCCGGAAGAAAGGTGACGCGCACCATGTTAGGTCCGGGTGGCTGGCTCAGATCGGGTTCCGTGTTGATGACTGGCTGTTTCTGCTCTGACATAGTTCGTTCTCTAGTGAAAATCTGCGGGTGCGATGGGATGCGGCGCGGCTGGCCCTTCCCCTATCTTCGCACCGGCGGCATCCATGGTTTCGCCGTGCAATGCAGAGGAGACAGTTGCATCCATCATCAGCTCGGCAAAATGGCGCGTGGCCTGATCGAGCGCCTCCGTGCAACTGCGTAATGATTCGAGATCGCCCGCATCGCGCAGAATCTCGAGTTCCGTCGTCAGCTCCCTGATCTTTGTTTGTTCCTCTTCCGTCAACTGCTGCCATGCCGGATGACTGGGGGCCTTCTCCACGGCGGCAAGAATCGTGCTTGCCTCATTGCGCGCTTCGATGAGCTGGCGTTCCTGGAAATCGGACTCGGCATGATCGAACGAGTCGAGAATCATAGACTCGACCTGCTCATCCGTGAGCCCGTAGGTGGGCTTCACCTCGATCTGCGCCTGCTTGCCGCTACGTGCTTCCACAGCGGAGACGTGCAGCAGTCCATTTGCGTCGATGAGGAACTTCACCTCGATGCGCGGCAGCCCGGCGGTCATCGGAGGAATGCCCTTCAGATCGAAACGCGCCAGCGAGCGGCAGTCCTTCGCCAGCTCGCGCTCGCCCTGCAGCACATGGATCGCAACGTTCGTCTGGCCATCGACGCCGGTGGTGAAGTGTTCGGTTGCCGACGCCGGAATCGTGGAATTGCGCTGGATGATCTTTGCCACCACGCCGCCCAGAGACTCGATACCGAGCGACAGCGGTGTCACGTCGAGGAGCAACATCTCTTCCGTAGCGGCGGAGCCTCCACCGAGGATGTTCGCCTGTACGGCCGCGCCCAACGCGACCACTTCGTCCGGATTCAGCTCGGTGTGCGGCTTCTTGCCGCGCGTGGGAAGCTCAAAAATGTCCGAGACAAGCTGCTGCACGCGCGGGATGCGCGTCGAGCCGCCAACGAGAACGACCTCACCGATATCGGCGGCCGTGAGGCCGGCATCGCGCAGCGCCTGGCGACATGGCTCCACCGTTCGCTGCAGAATGGGCTCGATGAGCTGCTCGAACTGCGCGCGCGTGATTGCGCGGCGGTAGTGGCGACCATTGGGCAGTAGGACTTCGAGGCGCACCGTTTCATTGGACGAGAGCGCGATCTTCGCGTCGATAACGGCTTTGCGCAGCGCCTGCACCAGCTCTGGCTGCTGGCGCGCGGGAATCTTCTCTTCCGTCTCAATTTCGTCGAGGGCGATGGCGAGCAGCAGGTTATCGAAATCGTCGCCGCCCAGGTGCGTGTCGCCGTTGGTGGCGATGACCTCGAAGATGCCTTCGTGGAGCTTGAGGATGGAGATATCGAACGTCCCGCCGCCCAGGTCGTAGACGGCGACAATGCCGTCCCGCTGACGATCGAGCCCGTAGGCGAGCGCTGCGGCTGTCGGCTCGTTCACCAGGCGAAGGACATCGAGACCGGCCATGCGTCCCGCATCCTTGGTCGCCTGGCGCTGCGCGTCATTGAAATATGCCGGCACGGTGATGACAGCCTTCGTGACCGGCGCGCCGAAGTAGCGCTCTGCATTGCGCTTGAGCTGCCGCAGGATATAGGCGGAAATCTCGGGCGGCGTATAGGTCTGCCCACCAATTTCGAGGCGCAGGACTTCGCCTGGCTGGATATCCGGCGCCAGATGAAACGGAAACAGCTTCAATTCCTCGGTCACGTCATCAATGCCGCGGCCCATCAGTCGCTTCACGGAATACACGGCGCGGTCCGGCGTGGCGAGCAGGTGCGAGCGCGCTGCATTGCCGACGATCACTCGCTCTTTACCGGCGGCGGGGATCGCCACCACAGAAGGAACGAGTCTTGAGCCGTCTTCGCCCGGGATCACCTGCGGCTGATCCGCCTGCATAAAGGCCACCAGCGAGTTTGTCGTGCCCAGATCGATGCCGACGACGCGTGTTGTCTCTGTCTCTGCCATTTCGTCCTAAAGGTTTACCCTTGCATCCTGTGGAGCGAGCACCGCGCCCACTTCGCGCAGCAGGTTACGTAAATAGCTCCGCCGGTCCAGCAGCGCGGTCATCGTCTCCTTCTGCTGGTCGCGCCCCGTGGCATCATTCGCATCCAGCGCTGTGTCCCACGCAGCCCACGCGCTGCGCAGATCTTCATCCACTGCATCCAGCATCCCTTTGAACTGCTGCTGTGCCCGTTCAAGGTCGCCGCGGAGGGCCGGATCGTCTTCGCCCATTTTCAGGTTCGCGCGCATCTCCTCGAGCTGCATATTCAGTTCAAAGACTTCTTCCAGCAGATCGGCGGGCACGCGGTTCTGTTTCGCCTTCGGGTCGCGCGTCTCGTTATTCTCATCCTCGACGCGGACGCCTTCGAGCTTCAGCAGGTATGCGGTGCGGGCTACGGGCTCCTTCAGCGTGCGGTAGGCGTCGTTCAGCAGCGAGCTCTGCCGCAAGCTCCATGCCTGCTCTTCCGCGCTCTTCTGCGCGTAGAGATCGGGGTGCAGCTTTCGGCTTAGCTTGTAGAAGTCGCGCTCCAGCGCCCCCGTATCGATGGTGAGCTTGCGAGGCAGGCTGAACATCTCGAAGTACGTTTGCTCAGGCGCAGCGGCCGGGTTTTGGGCGTGACTCTGCATTGTGCTCGCAAACACGAATGTGAAACAGAAAACTAAGCCGTAAAGGAGGAGCCGCAGCCGCAGGACTTCTTCGAATTCGGGTTGATGAAGTTGAAGCCCTGCCGCATCAGCGTTTCTTCGTAGTCCAGCACCATGCCGTTCAGGAAAATGAACGACTTGGGGTCGATAAACACACGAACGTCGCCATCGTATGTGAAGATGCGGTCGCGCTCCCGCGGATGCGTATCGAAGCGGATGCTGTACGACAACCCGGAGCATCCGCCGCCCATGACGCCAAGGCGCAGTCCACCTTCAGCAGGCGAGATGCCCTCCTTGGCCATGGCCACGCGGACGCGCGCCACTGCGCGGGGAGTCAACTCCACGCCTTGTTTGCCCGCAGCCGCCGGGCGCACCAAGTCTGCTGTCGCGTCCGCCATCTTCCTACTTCGCTGCTACTGCCGCTGTTTCGCCGACTGCGTTCTTCTTCTTCCAGTCACCGATCGCCGCGCGGATAGCATCTTCTGCCAGCACCGAGCAATGAATCTTCACCGGGGGCAGTGAGAGCTCCTTCACGATATCCGTGTTCTTGATCTCCATTGCTTCGGAAACGGTCTTGCCCTTCACCCACTCGGTCGCGAGCGAGGAAGACGCGATCGCGGAGCCGCAGCCGAAGGTCTTGAACTTCGCTTCCTCGATCACCTGGGTCTCGGGATTCACGCGGATCTGCAGGCGCATCACGTCGCCGCACTCCGGCGCGCCAACCAGGCCCGTGCCGACTGCTTCGCTCGCCTTGTCGAGCTGACCGACATTGCGCGGGTTGTTGTAGTGGTCGATCACCTTATCGCTGTATGCCATTGCTTCTCCTTCCGGATTCTGTCGCTACTGTTGCTGCAAACTCTTAGTGCGCCTGCCATTCGATCTTCGAGATGTCGATGCCTTCCTTGACCATCTCGTACAGCGGCGAAAGCTCGCGCAGCTTCTGCACGATGTCGATCACCTTGTCCGCCACGTAGTCCACCTCGGCTTCCGAGTTAAACCGGCCCAGGCCGAAGCGGATGGAGCTGTGCGCCACGTCGTCACCCAGTCCCAGCGCCTTCAATACATACGATGGCTCCAGCGTGGCCGAGGTGCATGCCGAGCCGCTCGAAACCGCGACATCGTTGATGCCCATGAGCAGCGATTCGCCTTCTACGTACACGAAGCTCATGTTCAGGTTGTTGGGCAAACGATGCTCCATCGAGCCGTTCACATGCACGTAGTCAAGGGAACTCTCGAACTTCGCCTTCAGCTTGTCGCGCAGCTTGCGCAGCCGCGCACCCTCTGCGGCCATCTCCTCGCGAGCGATTTCGCAGGCCTTGCCGAGTCCCACGATGCCCGGCACGTTCAGCGTGCCGGAGCGCATGCCGCGTTCGTGCCCGCCGCCATTGATCTGCTCGGAAATCTGCACCCGCGGGTTGCGGCGTCGAACGTACAGCGCACCCACGCCCTTCGGTCCATAGAGCTTATGCCCGCTCAGCGAGAGCACATCGATGTTCATCGCGTTTACGTCGATCGGAATTTTGCCTGCGGCCTGCACGCCGTCCGTATGGAAGAGCACGCCGCGCTCGCGGCACAGCTTTCCGATCTCCGCCACCGGCTGCACCACGCCAATCTCGTTGTTCGCGAACATGATGCTGACGAGGATTGTCTTCTCGTCGAATGCGCGCTTCAGGTCGTCGAGATCAACAAGCCCATCGGCCTTCACTGGCAGATAGGTCACCCGGTAGCCGGACTTCTCCAGCCGCTTGCAGGTGTCGAGCACGGCCTTGTGCTCCGTCACCTGGGTGATGATGTGGTTGCCGCGCTCGCGATACATCTCCGCGATTCCCTTCAGCGCCAGGTTGTTGCTCTCCGTCGCGCCGGAGGTGAAGATGATCTCCTTTGCGGTCGCGCCAATGAGCTTCGCAACCTGCTCGCGCGCCTTCTCTACCGCCGCTTCAGCTTCCCAGCCGAAGGAGTGATTGCGGCTTGCAGCATTGCCAAAGACACCGGTCAGATATGGCATCATCGCCTCCAGCACCCGCGGATCGAGCGGGCTGGTGGCGTGGTTATCCATGTATATCGGCAGTTTCACGCCCTTGGGAACGGGGATGTGGCTGCCGTTGACCGCGGTCTTCGCGGCGGGAACCGTCTTCACGTCGTCGTCAAAAGTGTTCATGCTCATCGGTCGTTCTCTATTCCCGCCACCGCATGGTGGCCGTCAAATCCGTACTAGCCGAGTGTCACGAGCGGCCGCGCATGGCTGCCATTCATGTGTGTTCGCCGGTCGAAGGGGACCGCGTCCACCAGATCGGCGATGCGGATACCCTTCAGGACATCCGAGATCGTTTCGTTCACCTTCGCCAATGGCTCTTTGATGGTGCAGCTATCCAGCAGGTCGCAGGAACGGCTGCTGCCGGTGCTGGGACCGCAGGAGGTAATGAACAGCGGCCCATCAATGGCATAAATCACCTCGAAGGCCGTGATGTTTGCCGCGTCCCTCGAGAGCGAATAGCCGCCATTAATTCCAGCGTGGGACTTCAACAGACCCACCTTGGTCAGCCGCTGCAGAATCTTGGCAAGCAATTGCGGCGGGATTCCGTATGCTTCAGAAATGTCCTTCGCGCTCTGCGAGGCCACCTCCGGGTGCTCGGCCAGGTACTTCAGGGCCATCAACCCGTAGTCGGCTTTTTTGGTCAGTCGAAGCATAGCGGCCAGCCCGTCTCCGTTGAATTCCTACCTCAACGGTCGCAATTACGAGTATAGGTGCCCGTCTGAGCGCATACAAGGCGGTGGGGCTATCAAACGCTAATTATTATTGATAGTTGGGTATTGGGCTGGCGGCAGATTTCAGCAGACGGGCATCGTTGACCGAAACATTACATTCGCGCCGGTTGCTCCGCGATAAGCTCGATATCAATGTCCCCGCAAATGCAGTTAGATGCAGAGCTTACGGCTTCTCCCGGTCATGCGGCCGATTCTGCCCCGGCACATGGCCGGATGCCACAGCAGAGCCGCGGCTCGCTGAAGTGGATTTTCGCGATAGTGCTCGGCCTCTTCCATGTCCTGGCCATCGCCGCCCTGTTCTTCTTCTCATGGAAGGCCTTTGCCGCCTTCGTCGTTCTCTGGATCTTCGGGCAGAATGTCGGAATCGCGATCGGATATCACCGGCTGCTGACGCACCGCGGCTATCAGGTGCCCCGCTGGCTGGAATACTTCATCGCCACCTGCGGCACCATGGCGCTGCAGGGCGGCCCCATCTATTGGGTGGGCGTCCACCGGCTGCATCATCAGCTCACCGACAAGCCGGGCGATCCACATTCGCCACGCGACGGCACATGGTGGTCGCACATGGATTGGATCCTGCACGGCACGCTGCACAATCAGGACCCCGCGCTGCAGCGCTACACACCGGACCTGACGGCGCACGCCTACTATCGTTGGCTGGACCGCTATCACTGGCTTGCCGTGACACTCGTCGGTTGCGCCCTCTTTGCCATCGGCGGCGTGCCCTGCGTGTTGTGGGGCATCTTCTTGCGCACGGTGCTCGGATTGCACGTCACCTGGCTGGTGAATTCGGCGACCCATCTGTGGGGCTCGCGGCGCTACGAGACGCGCGATGATAGCCGGAATCTCTGGTGGGTGGCGCTGCTGACCGGCGGTGAGGGGTGGCATAACAACCATCATGCGCACCCCGTCTCTGCAAGGCACGGGCTGGCGTGGTATGAGTTCGACCCGAACTACTACGCGATCTGGCTGCTGGAGAAGATCGGGGTGGCACGGAAGGTCTACGTCAAAGAGCTCTCGTCGAACTAGCAACGTGTAAAGGCCGCTCCGGGATGCCGGCGCGGCCTTTGTTGTGCTTACTGTGACGATTCCTGGGTCATGCGCGGGCGGCGGGCTGGAATCCGTCGCAACCACTCATTGCCGTAACCCGCAGATGCACGACCTCATTTTTGGGCAGGCCGCATCCTTCCACCAACGACTCCGGAGCCTGCATGGTCGTGAGAATCTGCGTCAACACCTGCTTGTCGGCCGGATTGTGTTCGCCAAAGTGCGTGCAGACTCCGCACTGGCCGTTGTGGACTGCAATCATGTCGATTCCCTCCGTGTGAGATGTGACGCGCACATCCTACGCGCGGGCTGCACGACCGATCCAGTCCTGATTGCTAGAGGTCCCGGCCCTTGAAGATGCGCTCCGGCACGACCCGGATGACCGCCATGATGGGACGCCAGAACCAGGGGACGTAGACGATATCCCGGCGGCGCTGTATGGCGTGCAGAATGCCGCGCGCGACCTGCTCGGGCGTAGCGAAGAGACGGTTCTTCGGGATGTGCGCCGTCATGGGCGTGGCAACGAAGCCGGGCTTGATGGTGAGCACCTGCACGCCGGCGCGGTCGCAGCGGTTGCGCAGGCCGGAGAGGAAGGCGTCGAGGCCGGCCTTCGATGCTCCGTAGACATAGTTGCTCTTGCGGCCGCGGTCGCCGGCTACCGAGCTGATGACGGCGAGCGTGCCGCGTCCTTGCGAGAGGCAGTAGTTGGCCAGCCAGGTGAGCAGCGAGACGGCGGAGAGCAAGTTGGTGACCAGCACCGGCTCGGCCGCGGAGTAGTCGCGTTCCGCGGCGGCCTGATCGCCGAGGACACCGTGAGCCAGGAGCGCGAGGTCAACGGTGCCGAGCTGTGACGTGGCAATGGCCAGCATCTGCGGATGCGCCTGCATGTCGTCGAGGTCAGCGACGACCATATCGACGCGGTTCGCGCCGCGGACGAGCAGGTCCTGGGCGACTGCGGTGAGCTTCTCCTTTGAGCGGGCGATGAGGAAGAAGTGGGCCGCAGGCGTGACGAGCTGGCGCATGACGGCCATCGCGATGGCGGAGGTGGCGCCGAGGACCAGGATGCGCTTCGGCGGATAGGTCTGGCGGCTAGCCAACTCTGGTGACCCTTTGCCAAAAGGCGGAGGAGAATGCCGGATCGATGTACTGCGCGAACTCCTGCCATTGCGGATAGGACTGCTGGAAGTGCCACGGCTCCATGCGCGCGTCCTTCGCGGGATACATTTTGCCGCCGAACTCCGCGGTGATGTCGGCGAGTTTCTCGGTGAGGTCGAAGCTGCGCTCGCCGCGCACCGGGAAGTCGAGCGCGATCATCGGGCCGGGCGCGGGGAAGCTCATCATGCCGGGCGATTTCACGTCGCCGAAGATCTTGATTACGGCGAGGAATGAGCCGAGGCCGGATGCGGTGATGGCCTTGAGCAGCCGGGTGAATCCTTCCTGATACTCGCCGGGTTCCCACGGCATGACGTTCTGGAATTGGAGCAGGCCCTGCTTGCCGTAGGCGCGATTCCAGTGATGCACCATATCGAGCGGATAGAAGAAGGGCTCGTAATCGATCAGTCCCGTCTTGCTCCTGGCGAGCTGCTTTGCGTAATACGCGCTGTTGAATGCGCCGATCGTCGCCTTGTTCATCATGAAGGCGGGAAGATCGAAGGGCATCGTGAGCTTCGGCTTGCCGGAGGGCTTCAGCTCTTCCGGCTCGGCGGA
>DASVAI010000316.1:0-4475 GCA_036376445.1 Acidobacteriaceae bacterium | reverse complement strand
CCGGAGATGCCGACGGCGAGGTAGAGCTTGGGCGAGACGGTCTGGCCGGAGCTGCCGACCTGCCGCTCCATCGGCAGCCAGCCGTTGTCGCAAATGGGGCGCGATGCGGCGAGCTCGGCGCCGAGAGCTTGTGCGAGCTCTTCGACGATGGGCAGGTTGTCCTGCTCCTTGATGCCGCGGCCGACGGAGACAATGATCGGCGCGGAGCTGAGGTCGACGGTTTGTGCGGCTTCGCGGAAGGGAGCTTCGGGCTTGTTACGGATCGCGGTGGCTTCGAGCTGCGGCGTGAAGACCTCGATGGCGGCAGATCCGGCTTCGAGCGATTCGGCGCGGAAGGCGCCGGCCTGCACGGAGAGAAAGCAGGGGCCGGAAGCTGTGTGGCGGTAGTCCGCATTGAGCTTGCCCTGGAAGAGCTGGCGGATGAAGACGAAGCTGTTGCCGTCCTTGCGTACGCCGACGAGATCAGCGAGCAGCACCTGGCCGAAGCGCGCGGCGAGGCGGGGCGCGAAGTCGCGCACCTGGTAGGTATGGGGGAAGACGATGAAGCCGGGATCGAGCTTGCGAATGAGCTGCTCGAGCGCAGAAACGTAACCGTCTGAAGTGTAATCCTTGAGCAGCGCGTGCTCGACGCGGTAGCCCCTGTCGAGTTTTTTATTGGCGAGCTCGCCCGTTAGGGATTCGAGATCGTTGCCTGCGACCGCGGCGAACAGCGGCTGGCTGGACTCGGCTGCGATCTGCTGGCCGGCGGCGAGGGCTTCCCAGGACATGCGGTTCCATGCACCGCCTTTGTGCTCTGTGATGACCAGAACGCAGCTCATATCACGCGTACCTCGAATTTTAGTTTTTCGACCAGCTTATTGGCGGCCTCGGTAGGCGAGCCCTCGATGAGCTGGGTCTCTTTCTTTTTCTCGGGCAGATAGACGCGCTCGAGCGTGACGGTGGCGGCGGCAGACTGCGGCAGGTCGGACGCGGAGAGCTTACGAACTTCCTTGGTCTTCGATTTCTTGATGCCCATGAGCGTGGCATAGCGCAGTTTGCTGATGCCGGATTGGATGGTGAGCAGTGCGGGCAGCGGCATGGTCACGTGCTGGAACCAGCCGTCTTCGAGCTCGCGTTTCACCTTAATGCTCGACCCGGAGCCATCGGCTTCGACCTGCATGATGATGGTGGCGTGCGGGATGCCGAGGAGTTCGGCGAGCACGACGCCGGTCTGGCCGAGGCCGAGGTCGTCGGATTGCAGGCCGGTTAGGATGAGGTCTGCTTTCTCATCCTTGATGGCGGCTGCAAGGCGGCCGGCGATGCCAAGTGTGTCCAGGGCGGCAAGGTCATCGCACTCGATGTGGATGGCACGGTCTGCGCCCTTAGCGAGGGCTTCGCGGATGGTCTGCGAGCCGCGCTCTGGGCCGGCGAGAACGGCGATGACTTCCCCGCCGTGCTTTTCCTTCAGCTGCAGGGCTTCTTCGAGCGCGTAGGCGTCCGGCTCGTTGATCTCGTAGCTGAGGTCGTCTTCATCGATCCATTTGCCACTCGAATCGATGCGCAGGGTTGAGTCGCGGACCGGCACCTGCTTGATGGCGACGATGATCTTCATGGGTTTTGTGCTCCGTTTGGTGTTGAGGTGGCGCGGGATTGCGCGGTGATCGCTTGCGCGGTGATTTGTGCGATATCGAGCAGTTGCGGCGGCGCTTCGCTGGTAGCGGCAAGCGCGTCGCGGAACATGGTGTTGCAGAAGGGACAGGCTGCGCCGACGATGCTTGCTCCGGTAGCAGTGAGCTCTTTGGCGCGAGCATGGCTGACGCGCTCGTTGCCGCCTTCTTCACCGAGAAAGGCGAGCCCCCCGCCGGCGCCGCAGCAGAAGGAGCGCTCGCGTGCGCGGGGCGGATCGATGACCTTGCCGTAGCGGCCGAGCACCTCGCGCGGCTGATCGTAGGTACCGCGATATCGACCGAGGTAGCAGGGGTCGTGATAGACGATCTCAGGGCCATCCGATTTGGGTAGCTTGTCCTGATACCGGGCCATGAACTCGCTGTGATGCTCGATTTCCGGCGACGCGCCGTATTCCTTCCAGTCTTTCGCGATGGTGCGGACGCAGTGCGGGCAGATTGTCACAATTCTGGTAACTTTCTGCTGTTTCATGATTTCGAGGTTCTGCTCGGCAAGCTGCTGGAAGACGAGGTCGTTGCCGAGGCGACGGACGGGATCGCCGGTGCACTTTTCCTTTTTCAGAACCCCAAAGCTCGTGCCGAGGTAGTTCATTACTTTGGCGAAGGAGGCGATGATCTCACGGCCCTGTGGATCGTAAGCCCCCATGCAGCCGAGCCAGAGGCAGTACTCCTGTGAGCCGTCGAAGATGGGCAGCTCCTGCTTCTTGATGAACTTGTCGCGCTCGGTGGCGCTCATGCCAAGCGCGTTGCCATTGCGTTCGAGTGCGAGGAAGAGCTTGGTACCGTAGTCGTCTTCCCATGCGCCGGTGTTCACTGCGCCACGACGCAGGCCGATGATGATGGGCAAATGTTCGATGCCGACGGGGCACTGGTATTCGCAGGCGCCGCAGGTGGTGCATTGGAACGCGGCTTCCTGCGAGTTGTACTTGCCGAGCAGCGGCTCCTCGGAGTGTGGGCCGAGATCGTTGAGATAGGCGCGGACACCGAGAATGATCTCTTTCGGGTTGAGGACCTTGCCGGTGTTGGTGGCGGGGCAGTGCTCACTGCATCTGCCGCACTCTACGCAGGAGTAGGCCTGGAGCGCGACGAGTTGCGTGACATCTTTGCCCGCGACGAGGCCGAAGTCTTCATCGCCCGAGAGCGGTGGGATGTGGCTGAACTCTCCGCGCGAGAGAAAGATGGTGAATGGGCTGAGGACCAGGTGTAGATGCTTGGTGTGCGGGATCAGCGGCAGGAAGACGAGGATACAGAGCGCGTGCGACCACCAGAGGCCGCGTGCCGCTGCGGAGCTGGGTGAGACAAAGAAGCCGCCGAGGTAGGTGACCATCAGGGCAAAGATGAGGAAAGCGATGATCCCGGATTCGATGGAGACCTTGCGGCCAAGCCAGATGGGCCGCACGAAGAAGCGGCGAATGAAGAGGCCGGCGATGCCGACGGCGACGAGCAGCGCGAAGACCGCGGCGAACCAGAAGTAGAAGCCGCCCACCCAGCCATCGGAGTCGAGGAAACCGAGACGAAAGCCCGACGCGAAATGGTTGGTCGAAACGAGGGCGAAGGCGAGAAAGCCCCAGAAGACGAAAGCGTGAGCGAGGCCGGGTAGCGGGCGCTCCTTGATGACCTTGGCCTGGCAGAGGACTTCCCAGAAGAAGTCCCAGATGCGCTTGCCCAAGGGGGCGATGTGGAAGTCGGAATCCTTGCGTGCGGTAAAGATGTTGCGGAGCACGCGATCGAAGCGCGCGAAGAAGCCGATGAGCGCGGCCACGATGAGGACGGCGAGCAGCACCATCTCGAAGACGGAGAAAGTGGGCGGCTCGGCGTAACGCAGGCGAAGCGCAAGCATGTGCGACAGGACCGCGAAGTTCATGAAGCTGCCACCCGCTCGCTCTTACCTTGGTGCAATGCGCTCAAGAATTCACTTGCACGATGAAACCGCAAGCGCGTAGAAGAGAGGAATAACCTACCGGCGAGTAAGATATCAACCGGCAGGGGCACTGTCAAACGCTGGGGGAGTGGAACGATGCCCAGGCAGTCCGCGGCCTTGCAACCGCATCGGCGGTTGTTTGCCGACCGCAGGCGGAATCCGGATGGGAAGCGAGACGCGGTGCTCCATACGGCGGTACGCATGTTTCTCGAGCGCTCCTATGCGCGGACGTCGATGAACGACGTGGCCACGCAATTGAGTATTACCAAGCCGGCGCTCTACCACTACTTCCGCAATAAGGAAGAGATCCTGGTGGAGATCTACCGACTGGGGACCGACCTGATCGATGAGATGCTGGACGGCATCGAAGCCGAGCAAAGGCCCGGACTGGACAAGGTAGCAGACTTTGTCTCGGGATACATCCGGATCGTCGCAGGCGACTTTGGGCGCGCGGTGATCCGGCTGGACGATGGCGAGTTATCGAAGGCGGGACGCAAGGTGGTGCGCGGACGCAAGCGCGAGATCGATCACCGGCTGCGGGCGCTGATTGAAGGCGGGATGAAGGACGGCTCGATTGCGCTGTGCGACGCGAAGATTGCGGCGTTCCTGCTGGCCGGCGCGATTCATGGGATGGCGAGCTGGTATGAACCCTCGGGGCCAATGAAGCTCGAGGCGATCACCCAAGAGTATGTGCGGATGCTGACATCGGGCCTCGCCACCGGCGATATGGCTGGGAGCGCTGGAGTGAGGGCGTTCGAGGCGGAGAACCGCATTCACGGATAGGAAAAGAAGAGGGAGAACATGGGCGCGGTTGCGGAGCGGGAGAGCGTGAGCATTACGGCGGCAAAGCCGCTGCTGTTGCGGAAGGCAGCAGTTCTGGGCGCGGGCAC
>DASVAI010000310.1:0-7010 GCA_036376445.1 Acidobacteriaceae bacterium | reverse complement strand
GACGGCGTCAGCGTATCACGCCTCTCTCGAGCACGCGCTGGCGGCAGGCGCCGCAGTGCTCAGCAAGGGCGGCCGCTCGGTCGACGCGGTGCAGGCGGCGATCGTGGTGATGGAGGACGATCCGCTGTTCAATGCCGGGCGTGGAAGTGCGTTCAACGCGCGCGGCAAGAATGAGATGGATGCGGCGATCATGGAGGGCGCGACGCTGAAGGCTGGCTCGGTGGCCAGCGTGAGCGCGACGAAGAATCCAATCGCGCTGGCGCGCGCGGTGATGGACCACTCGCCCTACGTAATGATGGTGGGGCCGGGCGCCGATGCTTTTGCCATCAGCCAGCATCTGCCGCAGATGCCGCCGTCATATTTCTTCACTGAAATGCGCTGGCAGGAACTGCTGGGCGTGCTGCGCGCGCAGGGTAAGCCGCTGCCGCTGCGACCTACCGGTGTGCCCGCAGCGCCGCATGGTGCCGCACATCTGAATAGCGTGGAGCCATTCGCACATCGCTTCGGCACCGTGGGAGCCGTCGCGCGCGATGTGCATGGCGACGTGAGTGCAGGCACGTCCACGGGAGGCATGCAGGGCAAACTGCCGGGACGTGTGGGAGATTCGCCGCTCATCGGCGCCGGCACGTATGCGGCGGATGACTCGTGCGCTGTTTCTGCCACTGGCGTGGGTGAGTACTTCATCCGGCTGAACGCCGCGAAGGAAATCTGCTCGCTGGTAAAGCTGAAGCGCATAACGACAAAGGCTGCGGCCGATCATGTGATTCGCGAAGAAGTCTCAAAACTGAAGGGCGGCGAAGGCGGCGTGATCGTGCTGAGCACGAAGAGCGATCCGGTATGGAGCTACAACACCCTGGGGATGTTTCGCGCGCGGCAGGTAGAGGGCCAGGCGGCGGAGATCGTGGTGAAGTGACTTCTCTCCACTGCGTTTCGCTCCGGTCGAGATGACAAAGGAATTCTAGGCGTACTTTGCTAGCGCGGAGGAGAGATCGAGTGGAGCCTCGTCGCTCTTTCCCGCGGGTGCGCGCGGCGAGACGATGACCGCGTGTCCGTGGCCCTCACGCCAGGCGAGCAGGGTGATGTGGGCAGGGTCAGAGATGCGGAGCATGTCAAGCAGAATGTAGTACGCGCTGATGTCGGCATCACGCAGCGAGCCTTCAGGGTCGGGCACTTCGACATTGGTGGCGGCATCGAAGAGCTGATTCAGTGTTCGCTGGCGCTGGCGCGGCGCAAAGCGCACCAGCAATTGTTCCGGCTGGGCACGCCGCAACGTTTCGCGCGCGGCCCACTGTACAAACGACGTGCTGTAAATCTGCGTGCCCGATCCCTCCACAAACAGCATCGTGACGAAGTGCTGCATCAGGGGATCGCTCAAAACAGCATCAGCCCTGGACTCGGCTGGCGTGAGTGCTGTCAGCATGCTGCGCATCGCTTCCGCGTTGCCGGGGCCGGATTGCGTGTAACGATTCATTCGCTCGAGCACGTTCTCCCGCACAGGGCGCAGGCGGCTGTACGAGAGCAGCGAGACGAACGCGTCGTCGTGCGGCCATGGATCGCCGCCATCAATGTACCAGCGCGAGTATGGTTCAGCCGTCGAACTCGCGTGCTGCTGCAATGCATGTCCGAGCTGCTTTGGCGTGTCTGGTGTCCATTGCAGATGACGCAGCGTGACGCCGTGCGGAGCCAGCTTGCGAAAAAGCTGCGGGCTCGGTGAGGTGGCGTCTTTGCCGACAACCACGACAGCAAAGCGATTCTTCTGCGGCGCGTCATCCAGCGGTACGGCCAGCAGATCCTGCGCGGCGCGGCGGTAGGTATCGATCTGGCTGCTGGACCACAGATAGGCGGTCAACTCCTGCAGGAACGGCTGCGGCGCGCCGACCCAGTCATGCGCTGCAATCGAGTCCGGCACGTGAATCTGCTGGAAAGGCGCGATCAATTTCGCACGCTGCTCCGGCGGAAGCGATTCAAGCCGGCGGCACTGTCGCTCGAAGGTTCGCCGCTCGGCGGGAAATCGCCAGTCAAGGGCGATGATCTCGCGCAGAAATGCGGGCGCAACAGAAAGGGGTAACTGCCGCAACAGGGCAAGATGATCGGCGGCAAACTGCCGTGCCTGGGGCGGATAGCCTGAAAAGCTTCCGGCGGTGAGCTGCTCCGGGGTCATCCGATCAGCTCCGGAATCGGCTTGCCCTGCACGTATGGTGTCTCGAAGCCGTGGCGCTTGCCGATGGTAGGCACCAGGTCGATCGGCTGAATGGCGCGATCTACAGTTACGTTCTGGCGGATGCCAGGGCCGAGCGCCAGCATCCAGGTGGTGCGCGCCATCGCTCCGCCGGTGCGGTGATGCTGGAATCCATTCCCGCCGGGGTCTCCATCGGCATCACGTCCGAAGTCCGGCATGATAAATAGCGCGGTGCCGTCCTTGTACTCCGGAAATGACTGGATGCTGGCCCACAGATCGCCGCAGATGCGATCAGCCCGCTGGATGGCATCGATATAGAGAGAGAAGGCCCCAGCGTGCGCGACGTCCATATCGTGCAGCGTGATGAGCAGGAGAGACGGCGAGACCTGCGCCATAAGCCGGCGCGCGATGGAAAGTGAGAGCGCGTCGGCACTGTCGAGCGAGCGAGCGTCACGCGTAAAGTCCTCGACCGAAAGCCGCAGCGTGGACGCGAGTTGCTCGAGGTGCAGTTCGCCATCGTTTTCCGAGAGCGAGGGCCGATAGACCGGCATCTCGTAATTGTCCTGCAACAGGTGTTCGTAATCGACGAGCGACTGTGGATGCTGCCGGCTGACCGCCGCGGCGAGCAACTGCTTGGGCAGGATCACCCCGGCGCCCTGGCCTTCGTAGCCTCGGTGACGGCTGAATCCGATCTGCTGGAAGCCGTTGCTGGGAGCAATGACCCATGTGTCGTCCATAGGCCGGCCGAGACCGCGGCGGAAGTATTCAAAAACAGTGGGATTGCCGGTGGGCTGCGCGATGAAGTTGTCGAAGGTCTCGTAGCAGCCGGTGACGATGCCGGCCGTGGCGACATAGTGGCCGAGAATCCCGCGGTTCACCACCTGAGTAAAGAACGTTCCCTGCGGAATCAGGTCGCTGAGCAGGCGGGGAATGTTCTGCTGGCCTTCCGGCGCGAAGGTCTCCTCGTCACGTGCGCCGCCGCCGAACGTTACGAATACGGTGCGTGGCTTTGGCTGGGTCGCAGCGGCAAACGCGGAGGGAACGAGGCTGGACACGCTGCTGGCGGCTACCGTACCGCTGGCGAGGCGGAGAAATTCACGGCGCGTGAGACTGCGCAGTTCGCAGCAACGATGATCGAAGGCGTCCATTGCAGTTCGCTGGCGTGCTGAGGATGGGTTGACTTTACGCTGTCGGCTTGGCCTTAGACAAGAGCTTTACCTCTCGTGTGTCCTTCCGCGAAGCTCCTTCAGTTGTGCGATGGCTCGATCTCTTTCGTCGCGGTTCATCCTGTGTTTGGCCACAGCGCGAACTTCGATCCGGTCGCCCACGTTCAGATCGAGTCCTTCAACTATCTCGGATGGAATGCATATCGCGAGACTCTTTCCCCGTTTCGACACCTGGGCGGTGAAATGCTTACTCATTGTTTACTTCTCCTCCTGGATCGGCTCATCGATCAGTGCATGATCGACTCCCCGCAGGGGCTGCGCGGTGCCGCCATTGATATCGAGCACCACGACTTCATTCCGGCCAGGATGCAGCCATGCTCCCGGCAGATAGAGGCCGCCCTGCGGGCCGATGCGCCAGTAGCGGCCCAGAGCATGGCCGTTCACCCAGACCTGGCCCTTTCCATAGGCACGCATGTCGAGGAAGGTGTCTGTCGGTTTGCCGATGGTGAATGTGCCGCGGTAGAGCGCAGGCGTATCGCCGAATACCCTTCCCTGTTTGAACTGCAGCGAAGAAACTTCTTTGAACGGCAATGAGTAATTCTGCCAGCCGGTGACGGGCTTGCCGGCAAAGGTGACGACATGCGTGATGCCGGCCTGCTCGGTGCGCAGCACGTCCGTGAAGTTCACCCGGCCGGAGTTCTCGACGAGGATGTCGAGCCGCTGCTTCTTCGTGCTGACGGTGAGCGGCATCGACATCTTGCCGAGGCGGCGGTCGAGCACGCCTGCGAGTTTGCCGTCGAGATAGACGCGAGCGTAGGAGTGAAGCTGATCCAGCACCAGATCGCCGGACGCGGGACCGTGCAGTGTCGTACGGTAGAGCACGTACCCAAAGTCCTGGTGCAGGTCTTCCATGGTGAGCGGCTGCTCGGAAGCGATGGGCGCGGGCAGCGCGTCCCACAGCGAGATGCTTTCCTTGAGCGCAATCGGCGGCAGCGCGCCGAGCACCGGCGCGGGCGGCACAGGCGGAGGCGTGACGCCGGTCGTCTCCTGAATCGCTTTGCGGATCTCAAAGTATTTCGGCCGGGGCTGGCCGGCTTCGTCGATGGGCGCGTCGTAGTCGTAACTGGTCACGTCCGCCTGATAGTTTTGGCCGTTCGAATTTGCGCCGCTGAACCATCCGAAGCTGGTGCCGCCGAAGATCATGTACATGCTGACGGAGTAGCCCTGCTTGAGCATCCAGCGAATCTCCGCAATCTGCTTTGCGGCATCGGTGTGCTCGTGCTTCGCGCCCCAGTGGTCGAACCATCCGGCCCAATATTCGGCGCAGAAGTATGGCCCTTGAGGACGCAGCTTGCGGTAGAGCGCGAAGCCGCGCTCGGCATCGCCGGTGCCGAAGTCAACCGCGGCGGGCAGACCCGGCAGCGATCCTCGGGTCAGTTGCTCCGGCCCGTCGGCGGTGTAGAGCAGCGCGCCGGTAAAGCCTGCGTGCTGCACCGCCTCTTTCGCGCGCTCCATGTAGGCGTGGTCGTTCTCCTTCGCATCCTGGAAGGAGCCGTATTCGTTCTCCACCTGCACCGCGATGATGGGACCGCCGCGATCGATCTGCAGCGGAGCCAGTTCCTTGCCCAGCCGATCCATCCAGCGACTAGCCACTTCTTGGTATTTGGGATCGAGGCTCCGCAGCTTCAGGCTGCGATCGCGCAACAGCCACGCGGGATAGCCGCCCAGGTCCCATTCGCCGCAACTGTAGGGGCCGGGCCGCAGGATGACGTAGAGCCCCTCTTGATGCGCCTCGCGGATGAACTCGGCGACGTCGCGCTGTCCGGTGAAGTCGTATTGTCCGGGCTGCGCTTCATGGAAGTTCCAGAAGACGTACGTCATCACCGTGTTAATCCCGATGGCGTGCGCCATGCGCAGGCGGTCGCGCCAGTACTCGCGTGGTGTGCGCACATAATCCATGTCGCCGGAGATGATCTGGAAGGGCTCGCCATCCAGTTCGAATCGTCCGTGGTCGGTGACGAAGCGATGCGAGGCAGACTGCGCGGGAGCGCACGAGGCCAGCAGCAGAAGCGCGAACGCCAGAGCGGTAGGGCGAGAAGCACGGAGCATGGGTGGGTATCTCCCGGAAGATGAAGGGCCAGAGTACCGCAAGGTACGTTGGTGCGCGGAACGACCGCTCGCGCGGCGCGATTCGACGGGACTGCGGTATGGTGGAGTTGCATGCTCGCCCACGCGCCGACTGCCTCTGCTGCCCCCACGGGAGTTCTGTACCCAAAGCTGGAACTCTGCGTCGAGACACTTGCGAACGCCCAAATTGCGGCCCGCGCGGGTGCGCACCGCATTGAATTCTGCAGCGGGCTGGCGGACGGCGGCGTTACGCCCAGCCTGGGCTTGTTGGAGCAGGTGGTCTCGAGTGTCTTGGTGCCGGTTCACGCGATGATCCGGCCTCGCGGTGGCGACTTCTGTTGCTCCGCCGGCGAGCTGCGCGCGATGGAGCGCGACATCGAGCTTGCCCGAGCGGCTGGAGCCGCCGGCGTAGTGCTGGGAATACTAACGACCCATGGCGATGTGGATGTGGCCACGACCCTGCGCCTGGTGGCGATGGCGCGGCCAATGCGCGTGACATTTCATCGCGCTTTCGATGCGACGCGCGATCTGGACGCGGCGCTCGAAGATGTGATCGCCGCGGGAGCGGACATCGTGCTGACCTCCGGCGGAGCAAAACGCATCATGGATGGTATCCGGGTTGTGGCGCGCCTGGTGGAGCGGGCCGGCAGCCGTATCGAAATCATGGGCGGTTCCGGCGTCTGCGTGCAGAACGCCCCGGCATTGTGCGAGGCAACCGGAGTCGCTGCGATTCACGCTTCTTTGCGGCGCCGGCTCGGTCCAGAACAGGCCCCTGCGCATGTGCTTCCGGATGCCCTGCCGGCTTATGAGCTGCGGGAAGAGGATGTCCGTGCGTTGGCGGCCGCATTGCGCAACCCGTAAAGCGGTTGGTGATAGGTTTGTATAGCCGTGTGGATTTCCACTGCAATCGTGTGTTCCCTGGCGACTTTTTGCGCTGTTGTGCCGTCTGCAGCCGCAGCTCAAGCCGCAACCGCGCAGAGCCCCGTACAGCCGCCTCCAGGCGTCGAGAAGATTCCGCTCAGCCAGCCGACCGCGGCGCGGCTGAAGGCGCGGAAGTCCAGCTACAAGGTCACGGTTTCCGGCAACAGTGACTGGGTGGATACAGAACTCACGGTAGCGCCGGGCGATTCTGTCGAGGTCAGTGCCTCGGGTGACATGTCGCTGAGCGATGGCCGCACGGTAACGCCCGACGGAACAGCGCGCGGCTGGAAGGACCTGCTGCGGCAGTTCCCGGACAACAACTCTCCGGCAGGAGCGCTGGTCGGCCGGATCGGCAACAGCGCCGCGACCGTCCCGTTCAATGTTGGGGCGAAGAAGACCTTGCAGGTCAGCACGACCGGCGAATTGTTCCTGCGGGTGAACGCGAGTCCTGATCTTGCGCCGGACGGGAATTACAGCGTGACGCTGCATCTCTCGCGCGAGCCCCAGGCCGCCGCCACGCAGGCCGAGTCGGAGAGCGCGATCACCAGCGAGATTGCGCCGTCGCTGTTCGCGGAGATCCCACGCCGCGTGCAGGACAAGGCCGGCAACGCGGGAGA
>DASVAI010000309.1:0-6596 GCA_036376445.1 Acidobacteriaceae bacterium | reverse complement strand
ATCAGGCGATTGCGAGTGCCGAGTTCACGATTCTGGCGGGACAGCATCGCTCTTTCGTCCTGACTTACGCTGCGGCTGAAGAGGCTCCGCCACGACGTGTGAATGTAAAGACGGCATTCCGGGACACGGAGCAGTTCTGGCGGGAGTGGACGGGGAAGAGCAAGTATTCGGGAGGATGGAAAGAGGCCGTGGAGCGCTCGCTGATTACGCTGAAGGCGCTTACTTACAGGCCGAGTGGAGGGATTATCGCAGCGCCCACCACCTCATTGCCGGAGCATTTTGGCATAGACCGCAATTGGGATTATCGCTACTGCTGGCTGCGTGATGGCGCATTCACACTGGAGTCGCTGCTTTCGGTGGGGTATCACGATGAAGCGAAAGCGTGGCAGCAGTGGCTGCTGCAGTCCGTAGGAAGCGATGTGCGCCAGACGCAGATCATGTACGGGATGCGCGGCGAAAGGCACCTGCCCGAATACGAATTGCCGTGGTTGCGCGGGTATCGCAGCTCCGGTCCTGTTCGCGTGGGCAATGCTGCGTCCCAGCAACAACAACTGGATGTCTTTGGCGAGGTTGCCGATGCCATTTCCACCATGGCCGCGGCGAAGATGCGTCTCGATCCGCGGATTGGCGAGTTTCAGATTCGCTTGACGGATTATGTTGCCCGAATTTGTGCGCGGCCGACATCAGGTATCTGGGAACGGCGATCGGTCCGCCGGCAATATACCTATTCGAAGGTGATGGCGTGGCTGGCTCTCAAGCTTGGCGTGGCTGCAGTTGAAGCCGGGCGCGTTCAAGGTCCTCTGGCTCACTGGCGGCGTGCTCGAAACGCGCTGCATCGCGAAATATGCGAGCACGGATTCAGCAGACAGTTGAATTGTTTTGTGCAGTCGTATCATTCCCGGCTGCTGGATTCTTCTTCTCTGCTCATCCCGATCTTCGGGTTTCTGCCTTTCGGAGACGAGCGTGTCACAGGGACTCTGCGCGCGATTGAAAAACATCTGGTACGTGATGAGCTGGTGTATCGGCTCCAGCCCAGGTCGCCGAAGGAGTGTGAGGCGGCATTTCTTCCCTGCTCGTTCTGGCTGGTGCAGAGCCATGCGCTGGCAGGGCAGATATCGGAGGCAGAAAAGAGATTCGAAATGCTTCTTCGATTGAGAAACGATGTTGGCTTACTGGCCGAGGAATATAACCCCGGAGAGGGCCGATTCCAGGGTAATTTTCCGCAAGCACTGTCACATATCGCTCTGATCAATGCCGCACGGGCACTTGAGCGCTACGGCTGACAGCGGGATGTTCATGCGGGCCAGTACGGCATCCAATGCAGCAGGAGGGCATGGCAGATGATCTCTCCCGCAACGCAGGGCGCCGCTCCATTTGTGCCGGAGGAGCGCACATTGCCTGTCCTGAAAGAGGCGGTGCAACGCTGCCAGGGCTGCGACCTATACCGGCATGCGACGCAGGCAGTTTTTGGCGAGATAGAAACCGGCGCGGGAGCGAAGCGGCCCAAGGTCCAGGTGATGATGATCGGCGAGCAGCCGGGCAACCAGGAAGACATCGAGGGCCGGCCGTTTGTGGGGCCTGCGGGTAAGCTGCTGGATAAGTGCTTGCAAGAGGCGGAAATCGACCGTGGTCAGGTCTATGTGACAAATACCGTGAAGCATTTCAAGTGGGAGCCGCGGGGAAAACTGCGCATTCACAAGAAACCCAGTATGAAAGAAATCCACGCATGCAGACCATGGCTGGAGGCTGAACTGGAGTCGGTGCGTCCGGAGTTAATTGTCTGCCTGGGCGCAACAGCAGCGCAGGCGCTTCTTGGATCAAAGTTCCGACTGACACAATCGCATGGGGCCGTGCAAAAAGTAGAAGGGCTGCCGCCAATTATTGCGACGTTGCATCCGTCAGCTATCTTGCGCGCGCAGACGGAAGAGGATCGTCACCGAGATATGAACATACTGCTGGACGATTTGCGGCGGACGCGGCAGGTTCTCACCGCGATGCGGCGCGCTCAGAAACAATAGCTGTTTCGTTTAGGTCGTTCTGGCCCGAGCCGTCATGGCGCGCCGCGTCCCGTAGCACCGATCTGCGCGAGTCTTCTACTTAGAAGCTCGCAAAATCCTCAACATAAATTTCAATCGACGACCTTGATCTGGCGAGAAACGAGTAATTCCGTCGCCCTCGGCGGCGGCTTGTTTACATGGTCCGCGCAGAATATGCACGGTCATTGAAAGGATGCCTCCGAGCTCAATTTTTTCTGCAAAAAGGCGCAGAAAACCGTTCTTTCAGTTGCTGAACTGTGTATCATCCGCCTAAGAAAAACCCATATGTTCCGCCTGCAAATAGGCAGGCGCGGAGCGAAATGTGAGCAGGATCTGCCTGCCTCCGGGCCACCAAGAGCCTCCGTTCTTCGCTCCTTACATTTGTCGCGAGACCTGCCATTTGGGCCAGTTGAGCGTTTGTCCTGCCTTAGAGAAGTATGCACAGGCCAGCAACGCTGCCTCGTACAGCCGATTCGTCCGCGAAAGCGCAACGGGCGAGTTATATGTAACCGCTGTACGGGCTTAATACTCGTGGATCTTTGCGCAGGAGTAAGGCAGACAATCCTGCGCAGGGTTGGACTTCAATCAGCACTGCAAAGTGCAAATAAATTTGGCCAGGACCGGCCTTGAAATGGTTTCCCCTAGGAGCTTTATGTTGTTGTTCATCAAGAGAATTTGTTCGTCTCTCGGCCAATGTTCGGGGCGAATGATGGGTGTTTCGTTCTTCGCTATGTTGTCCGGGTTCATGCTGTCGCAGTCGGCTTTAGCCGCAATTACGATCGCCGCTCCGGTAAACGGCACGAAGGTGTCTTCACCCGTGTGGGTACGCGCACACAACACAGGATGCAATGGTCTTTCGCCGACGGCATTTGGATATTCCGTTGATAACAGCAGTACCCTGGTCAAGGGAGTTACGGTCTACGATGTCGATACGAAGGCATCGATGGCCTCGGGCACGCATACCATCCATTACAAGTCCTGGACCAGCGCAGGCGTATGCCCGACGGTCAGCACCACGTTTAGCGTTAGCGGGGGTAGCACTTCCAGCGGCAGCACATCGTCGACGAGCACAGCCTATTCGCTGCCCTCCTATGCAGTTCCATCCGCCGCTCTTGAGGGGGTAGGGGGATGGTCTGCGGTACACGACAGCGGCACACCTGGCGGCTCTAAGGGATCGATGGTTTATCCGACGAGTATTTCCTCGTACGACTACGCGAGGAAGTTCTATATGACGTACTACGATCATGGCGGGGAACGCTGGCACGTAGGGTTCGGCAATAATGCATCATCCACGCACTTTGTGCTGGATACCTATGTCTATCTGGTGAATCCGTCGCAGGTGCAGAACCTGGAATTGGACCTAAACCAGGTGATGGGTAATGGGCAAACCGTGATCTATGGCACCCAATGCTCCAGTATTTCGAAGACGTGGGAGTATGTGATCGTGTATAGCGGTCATCCGCACTGGAAGGCCTCCAACATCGGTTGCAATCCACTTACCTGGGCGGCAAAGACCTGGCATCATGTCCAGATCGGATTCCACCGCAATAGCTACGGTGTTGTCACGCATGATTGGGTAAACCTGGACGGGGCACATCACGTCTTCAGCGGTACAACCTATAACGCCGCTCTAAGTCTGGGATGGGCGAAAGGATCTTTGACGACGAACTTGCAGATCGACGGCGAATACAGTGGCAGCGGCTCCGTCACGGCATATGCTCATAAAATGATCTTTTATCACTGGTAATAAGCGAGCTTTTTCTCCCCCGATCGAAGGCTGCCCCGACAATGGGCGGCCTTCGAGTTTTTGCGCGCGTACAGAAACAGGAGCGCACGTCGTTAATGTCCTGACCGCTTAGAATCGAAATGCATGGCAATCAGCAGTAAGGACAACGGGCATCCGCCTACGGATTGGGAGCGCGATCCAGGCGGCGAGCGGGATATTGCGGCGGCATTCGAGAACAAGCGCATTCTGATTACCGGCGCGGGCGGATTCATTGGCACGGCACTCGCTCGTGCGCTGGTGAAACTTTCCGTTGAGCACCTGCTTCTGCTTGATATTGCGGAGGCCGGGCTGCACGAACTCTCACTGCAGATGGAGAGCAATTCCACGACGCCTCATGCCCTAGTGGTCGGGGATGTCTGCGACGCGGGCGTGCTTCGTCATCTCTTCGAGAGATATCGTCCTCAGGTTGTGTTGCATGCGGCAGCATGCAAGCACGTAAGCCTGATGGAGCAAAATCCTTTTGCCGCGGCAAGGACGAATGTTCTCGGGTCGCAGGAGATTGCGCGTGCATCGAACGAGTTCGGAGCGGAGCAACTGATCGTAATCTCAACCGACAAGGCGGTGGACCCCACAGGCATCATGGGGGCCACCAAGCGGATTGCGGAACTGATTGTGCTAGCGAACCGCAGCAGGACAAAGATGAAGGCAGTGCGCCTGGGCAATGTGTTTGGCTCAACCGGGAGCATCGTTCCCATTCTTCGCGAGCAGATCGCGCAGGGAAGACCGCTTACCATCACGGACCTAGCATGCGAACGGTATTTTGTATCGATTGATGAGGCGGTGCGATGGCTGCTTCTTTCGTGTCTTTCGGAGCTTTCTGCGGCGGTTCTTGTGACTCCGACAGGGGAACCGCGTCGCCTCATCGAACTTGCGCACCATCTTGTGACGAGCCTTGTGCCGGATGCTAGTTCGCTGGAGTATCGGTTTACCGGTTTGCGGCCGGGAGAGAAGCTCAGGGAGCGGATGATTTCGGAGCAGGAAACCGCCATTGGATCGAGCGTCGCGGGATTGCTGGAGGTTGTGAATGGAGATCCGCAGCCGCTAGAGGTACTGGATGCGGCGATCGAAGAAATTGCCCCGTCAGTAAACGGATGGGACCTCGGGCGTCTGCTGCGAGCTATTGCGAGAGTCGTGCCATCTTACAGCCCGAGCGACGAGCTTCTCCGCCAAGTTGAGACTGTGAGCAGCACGCGAGCATGAAGTTCGCGGTTGTTACGACATCGCGGGCCGACTATAGCCACTTGTACTGGCCGTTGAAAGAATTGGACGGGCATCCCGATCTTGACTTGAAGCTCATTGTGCTTGGATCACATCTGTCACCGGAGTTCGGCCGCACGGTGAGCGAGATCGAGCGAGACGGTTTCGCCATTGCGGCATCGCTCGAATGCCTTCTCAGTTCCGATAGCGATACAGGCATGGCAAAGAGCATTGGTGTAGCGGTGCTCTCGCTTGCCGACTGCTTGGCCGCGATGCGGCCTGACGTTCTGCTCCTCATTGCAGATCGGTATGAGATGCTGGCGCCGGCATCTGTTGCACTGGCTTTGCGAATTCCGATTGCTCACATCGAAGGCGGCGAGATCAGCCGCGGCGCGATTGACGATGCTGTGCGCAATGCGCTGACCAAGATGAGCCACATTCATTTCACTTCTACAGCGGGCGCAAGGCGGCGCGTGATTGCTCTAGGGGAGGAGCCATGGCGCGTTCACCGGGCCGGGGCTCCATCCATCGATCACTTGAGCAAGAGCAGGTTACTGAGCAAGACAGAGATCGAGCAGGCGCTGCAGATTCGTCTTGCGATTCCTACGGTGGTGGTGGCCTATCATCCGGTCACGCTGCTCGATGACACGAATGCGGAGGCGGAGGAGTTGCTCTCTGCATTGGCTCGGATTCCGCATCAGCTCATCTTTTGCCACCCCAATGCGGATGCCGGAAGCCGCGATCTGCGTGAGCGCATGCGCAGCTTCCTGGCGGAGCGAGGAAGCGGCCGGCTGTTCGTCAATCTGCCGGTGATTCAGTACTGGAGTCTGCTCCGACACGCGGATCTGATGATCGGCAACTCGAGTAGCGGCATTATGGAGACAGCGTCGTTTGCCCTGCCAACGATCAATGTCGGGATGCGGCAGCAGGGGCGCGAGCGCGCCAAGAACGTGCTGGATGCCCAGCCGACGTCTGCTTCGATCCTGGAATGCGTGCAGAGAGCGACAGATCCGTCGTTTCGCGCGTCGCTTGCAGGAATGACGAATCCTTATGGTGATGGGCATGCTGCGGAGCGGATTGTGGAGGTCCTGACGACGCTGCCGCCGCGCGAGCGGCTGCTGGTGAAGCTCGATCCGGAGGCGGTCTCATCCTGAAGATTCCTCTTTCCGAACCTGACATCACGGACAGCGAAATCGATGCGGTGGTCTCGGTGCTCCGCGGACCGCGGCTTAGCTTGGGCCCGAAGATGGAGGAGTTCGAGGGACTCGTCCGTAACATGACGGCCCAACAATTTGGAATCGCGGTGAGTTCGGGGACGGCAGGGTTGCACCTGTGCATACGGGGGTTGGGGATCGGCCCTGGGGACGAGGTCGTCGTTCCTTCGTTCACGTTTGTGGCGGCGGCGAACGCGGTGCGCTATGAAGGCGCCACCCCGGTGTTCGCCGACATCGAGCCGCGGACGCTCAATCTGGATCCGGCCAGCGTGGAGGCGTCGATCACGCCGCGCACCCGGGCGATCATCGTGGTGCACACGTTCGGCTGTCCGGCGGAGATGGGCGCGATCCTGGATATTGCGG
>DASVAI010000308.1:0-9654 GCA_036376445.1 Acidobacteriaceae bacterium | reverse complement strand
CGCGACTTTCGGGGTGGTGCCATTGCTTACATGGCTGGCGACGCTGTATCCGACAATCGGAAACAAAATTTATGCGCTCTTGAAGCCGGGGCTGGAGTTCATGAAGTAGATGACGAATTGCCTAAGTCAGTGACTATTCCGCGCTGGGCGCTCCAGTGCGATTGGAGGGTTCTGCAGCGGAGGCAGATAAACCGGTGAAACGCAAAAGCACGTTGTTTCACTATCGGGTTATTGCCCGGTTTGGTTTCCGCCACTGTGCCGATTTGGCTAGGTGGCCTGCGGATCCGGCTGTAATATTCTTTGCGAAACGCAAACCATGGGCCTCTGAGTTCCAACGGGGGACCTGATGCAGAAGTCCGAAGGCGACGTCCGTCGGCGTTTCGCTCTCTTAGCGTTTGTGTGTCTACCGGCTGGGATCCTCCTGTCGCAAACGCATGTCCCCGCATCGGTCGAAAATCCCAGGCTGAACCGGGGCGATACAGTTCGGATCGACGTTCAAGGCAGTCTCCCTCCACCAAAAACGGCAGCCGTGGAGCTGGCTCTGGTGCGCTCAGGTCAGATGACATACCTCCATGCTACCTATGAGCCTGCGGGAACGGGGGGAGCCGGTACTGTAACTGCGGTGATTTCTGATAGTGCCGAGCTGGGGCAATACGACGTCAAGGCCGTATTAGATGATAAAAAGATTTCGGCGGGGCAGCTATCGATTCAGCCGCCGGGCAATCCAGCGGTCGTCCTGACCGATCTATCTCCGTCAGCCATTTACAGAACGGAAACAGTGTATGTTCCAGATCCGGCGGATCGCACGAGTGCATCGATCCATGTGTCTGATGCTGAAGTTAAGGCAGACAGAACGGATCTGCCGGCGATTACTGTTCGGTGGAGAGATGCGGAATATCGTCCCATCCTGAACGGCTGCAGTTCGCCATCGTCATTAGGCGCGGAGAATGAGCCGGTTGAGGCGCCATCGCATTTCTATGTGAAGGGAGCGGGGAACGATGCGCTGATCTTCTGCAATCTTCCAACGGACGCTCAGCTTGCGAAGGATGGGACTGCGCTGGAAGCGAAACCGGTGGGCGACACACACGAGATGTGGATACGCAAGCCAACCAAAGCGATCGCGAGGCGGGTTTTTCGCGTAACGCTTCATGGCAAGGGGTTCCAGGTTACCTATCCGAGCGACAACGCTATCTGGATCAATGACACGCGGCAGAATGTGGAGTGGGACACTTGTTCCGGCGACACCAGTTCCGGCGGCGCCAAGAGTGGAGACCCTCAGAATCCCGTGCCGCTGCGCATCCATGGGGAAGTTGTCACCGCTGAAGAGATGCAACTGTGTTCGGTGCCTATACCTGCCGGCGATCAGCTACGCCTGGCCGTCGGCTATGGAGACACTAAGAGCAATGAGAAGCCATTTCATATTTACAGGATGGGGAAGGCCTCCGTCGCGATCTGGTCGGTGCTGATTTCGGCATTGCTTGCGCTGCTTCCGCTCTTTCTCCTCTCGTTCGTTCAGGAGAGCTACCGTATAGCGGGATCGTCATATAAATTTCGGATGTTGTTTCTCGATCCGGAGACAGATACTTACAGCTTGTCGAAACTTCAGTTCTACCTATGGACTGTGGTGTCGCTGTTTGCTTATTCGTACCTTGTCATCAGCAGGATCCATGTTCAGTTCGCCCCATGGCCGGATGTCCCCTCGACACTGCCGGGCATCATTGCGGTTGCAGCGGGTACCGCAGTGGGATCGCAACTGATCACTTCGGCGAAGGGGTCAAAGGGGGCGGGAGAAGAGGCGCCCTCGTTTGCTGACTTCATCACCAGCGGTGGCGTTGTGGCCGCTGACCGGTTGCAAATGCTGCTGTGGACGCTGCTCGGAGTGGGTGTCTTTATCTATGCAGTTCTGCATCTGTCGCCGGGCACCATCACCGATCTCCCGCCTGTGCCGGACCGGCTGCTGGTGCTGATGGGTCTTTCGTCTGCTGGATACCTGGGTGGAAAGATAGCCCGCAAAGCGGGTCCGGTGATCGACGAGATTTCAGTGAGCCCTCCGGATCCGGACGATGTTCTGGCATCTGCCGCAGCCAGTCGGGCGGTCAATTTGCCAGATCTTATCCAGCCGATCGCGGACGCGCAGAGAAGGCTGGGGCTGGCGGGGCAGGTGAGCGATTCGAACGCGCAAGCTGCGAAAGATGCGCTCGCGGCTGCGATCAGCAAGGTAAATGCGGCTCATACGATGTCCGATTACGATCAACTGGCGGCTGATCTCGACGAACTGTCACACACCGCCGAGGCAGCAGCGGAGAAGGCAGCCGAAGCGTTCTCCGCGAACAAATCGAGTCAGGCAGATGCTGAGGCGGCGCAGTCGGCCGCAGCGGCGCTACAGGATCTGCTCGCGGACACGACACAGGCGATTACGGTCGCAGCCGCCGATCCGATGATGGCTGAGCTGGATCCCACGGCTGCCCCGAGGACGATCGAGGTGCGGGGTAGCAACCTGTCGGCCGAGGCGATCCTGGAGTTGGACCATGTGGATATGCCTTTTCGAATGCTGGTGAATTCGGAGGGCCGCAACGCGCCGGAGATAGTTTTGCGTGATGTATCGACGCCGACCTTCGCGCGCGTCCTCCGCCTCACGATCGATCCGAGCCGTTTGATGACCGTCGACCGCGTTCAGTTCAAACGATGGTTCGGCTCGAAAGGCCATCATGTTCTCACGCTCACGAATCCGGATGGACAAAAAGCGGAGATGAGCTTCGATCTGCCGCCGGGCGCAACCCAGAAAGTGAGCAATGCGGCATGACCGAACTACAGAAAGAGACGATCGCCGCGATTGTGAATGTCTTCGAGACGGGCCGGGTGCGCGGCGATTACAGCGCTGTCACTGTTCTGAAAGGAGACAGCGGCCATCTCACCTACGGGCGAAGCCAGGCCACTCTGGGCAGCGGCAATCTGTACAAGCTGCTCGACCTGTATTGCCAGCAGTCCAATGCGCCGTTTGCGCAGCCATTGAAGTTCTACCTGCCGCGATTTCAACGCCGGGATCTTACGCTGGATAACGACACACAGGTACGGGGGCTGCTGGAGCAAGCCGGCCGGGAAGATGCGGCGATGCGGGTGACGCAGGACCAGTTCTTTAACGCAAGCTATTTTGCGCCGGCAGCGCGAAGCGCAGAAGCATGCGGCATCAAGCGGCCACTTGGACTGGCCATCGTGTACGACAGCCACGTCCAGGGCGGGTGGGACCTTCTCCGAACGAAACTAGGTCCGATTCCAGCGGGCGGGGAAGAGACGTGGCTCGGTAAGTATGTGGACGCGCGGCAAAAATGGCTTGCTGGTCTCAGGCCGCCGCTGCCTTCGACCACCTACCGTATGGATACATTCCATAAGCTGATCGAGCAGAGTGCATGGGATCTTCCGATTCCGTTGCGAGTGCGTGGCGTGACGATCACGCCCGAGGCCTTGATGAGCGGTGATCGACCTCTGCCGGGAAGCAGCAGGCGAATTCTGAGGCTGGCGAGTCCGTATCTCCGAGGTGATGACGTGCTCGCGTTGCAGCAGGCATTGAAGCAGAAGGGCATCGATAACGCAATGGATAGCGTATATGGACCACTGACCGATGCTTTGGTAAGGAAGTGGCAGCAGCAGAACAACATTGAGGAAGACGGCGTCGGCCCGGCGACACTGAAGTCACTTGGATTGTGAATGGACCGGGCAGCTTTCTCGCACACACCGTCTTTTTCCAACCTAAGTCAAACATAGAAAATTTCTGACGGCGTCGAGGAGCCAGCCATGCCCGATATTCAGGTCAGTGATACAGCAGGTAATCCTGCAGGCGTTGCTATCGATCTCAAGCAGCCTTCCTCATTGCTCAAATACCTGAAAAGTGAACTGCTGCACCTTGCTGTTCTGCCCGACTTCATGAAACTCAAGGATCTTCCGCTCAGGCAGGGCGCTCCTAAGCCGATTGAATTTCATGCGACGGTGAAGCACGGCTTCCAACTCGGGAATGTCCAGCCGGAAATTGATATTGAGCCGTCCGCGCAAGCAACAATCGGCGTGAATTCCACGGCAGGTGCGGATCTTTTCCAGGATGCTTTTCCGATTGCCGCCACGGTTCCACAACAGGTGGGATATGTAGGGGTCGGGCTGGAGGGATCGCTCGATCTGGGGATAAGCGGTTCGGAGGGCGACCTATCCTTCGGCCTGGATGCGACGACAACTATCAGCATGCAGTTCTACAAGGCATTTCCACTCGCGCCTGCTGAGCCTACACTATCGGCCGCACTGGGTAGCACGATCTCCTCCTATGTGCTGCCAGCGGATGTCTCGGATTTCGGGTTGCTGAATCTCAACGATGTTGCAACTGTTTCCGGAGAGGGAAAGCTGAAGATTTCGGGCGCTGTGACAGCCACGGCGTATCCAAATCCGCTTGCCTCTGTCGATCTGCCGCTGGGCGCCGGCAGCGTCGACGTGAAGGCGGGGGCTACGGCACGATTGTCAGCAGGCTTCACTCTTTCGGGCGCGTACCAGGTGCGTGCGCGGCGTGTGAATGCTGACACGATTGAGCTCAGCTTCCTTCGGAAGCATGGAACACAGATGGTTGCCGATCTTTCCGCATCCGCGGGCGTATCTGCGAAAATCGGCGATACCGATCTGGCGAGCGCTATCCTTGGCGCCATCAGCCAGGATCCGACGCGGGAGAAGGCGCTTCTCGCCGATCTTCAGCCGGCGGAGCTTAATACGCTTTCAAGCGCGATCAAGAAAGGCCTGGATCATAGCTTGCAAGCCTCGCTCGATGTCATTCTCTCCGACGACAGCGAGGAGCAGGCGTTGTTTCAATACCATATCGAGCCTGCAAAGCTCGATGCCACGGGCTTGATCGCCGTTCACAAGTCGATGGACGGCGATCTTCGCCTGCTGACGGCGCTGGAGGCCCCGGGGCAGGCTGCGGGCGTGCTCGCGCCCGGAATCACAATGCTGAACAGTTTGTTCTCTCGCGTGAACAGGCGGGGACTTGCCGTCCACCTCAACCTGATCGGGTTATTGAATTTCGTGAGCGTCTCGGAGCTGATTCGGAAGAGCGAGGTGCTTACCGACTCAGTCACTGGCGACGTGACGATTCAACAGACGGTGACTGCCAACAGCATTGCTGCAATCGTCGATCCGCTGAAACGCAATGAAGCTCTGCGCAAGGTTCTTTTCGATTCCGTTATCGCCACCGCATGCTATCGCGCCGGGAAAGCTCTACCATCCCTTGCCTTGGGCTGTGGGCAAGTGCACTTCGCGATCAACCAGAATACGAATCGCCAGATCATGAGCGACTACCTGAGGTGGTTGGTGGCGCTTCATCTGCTTACCGGTTCGGAAGCAGACGCTCAGCTCGAGCGCTTTCACGATGGCGGCTCATCTACGTGCGTGCTGCGCACCTCATTCGCCGATGCCGATTGCCAGGCGCTGTTCTTCGATGACGGTGCCGCGCTACATACCGAGAGCTTCTATCTCGAGATAGGGCGGCTTGCGATGCGCGAACTGCTCGATCCGGATCTGCAGCCCATTGACGCTTTGCGCATGCAGATACTGCAAGACACAACCTGGGTGCAGGCGCTTGAGATCGGACCTGCTCCCGGACTTGCTTCGTTAGCCGGACTTGATGCAAGCGATCCTCGGGTCCTTTACCTGATCGGAGATATGTTCATGATCTCACAGTGGGCGCGCGCCATGGCGCAATGCGGAGCCGCGGTGCGGGATATACGAGCCGTTGTTGGAAGTGCAGATCCCACAACGCTGATGGAGAACAACGAGTTCAAGAGCAAGCGGGACCAACTTCAGAAGAGCCTTGCAGGCATGGCGAAAGCCAGCAAGGCGCGCTTCGACGAGCCCTGGGGAATGGTCAGTCTTTTCTCAGCAAGCGGCTCTCGATCAAGAACCTACGGAAAAGCCGTAACCCAGGCTTTGCGCCTGGAACTGGGGAGTGCGGAAGGGAAGCCGTAGAACCGCTGTCACTCCCCGATCAGAAGAGAGACGGACGGGTGGCCGGAGCCAATAGCGAGTTGCTGATATTCGCGATCGTGTGATGGCCTTCATTGCCGCCCCACGCAAACAGGAGATAGACCACGGGCAGTCCGCCGGCGTGGATCGTGATACCGGCGGTGTAACTGTGGCGAAGATGGCTGAAGTCGACATCATCGCGTCGGAGTGCGACCTTTGCCTCGTCGACGCCGAGGAAAAGGCCAACCGGGATTTTGCCGAGGCTCTGCTCATATGCGCCATTGATGAGCAGCAGGTTGGGAGCGCGGAAGCGATAGTCGGGATAGCTGGGCAGGATGGACTGGCTGTTGATGTCGGATCCGCCGATGGTGGGGTCGAGATAGAAAGGCACCACACTGCCAGCGCCGGCAATGGACTCCTGAATCAGGAGACGAGCCGAGAGCGAGCCGGTTACATCGCGCGTGGGAGAAATGGGCGGTATGGTGCGGGCTGACGCGGCGGATCCCGGAGGCGGCGCTGCAGCCGGCTTGCCCACATCCTTGGTGTAGAGCACGAGTCGGTGATCGAGATCGGCTGTGAAGCGGCGGAAACTGTAATGCGAATTGGAAGGCGCGGCAAACTGCTGCAGCTCGGCGAGGTAGTTGAGCTTGAGGCGAGCGGCGGCGGGGATTGCCGGCAGGAGGCGCAGACCCTCGCCGGTCTGCGCATACGCCGGCTGCGAAACGAGCCCCGGAGCGGAGATCTCGTTGTAAAGAATCTCGATCGAGGGGCTCGTATCTCCATAGCTGCCGCGGACAGATGGAAAGCGGCCGTTTACTTCTCCGAGTAGCGTGAGCCCGGCCACGTTGAACCATGAGGTGATCGGGACGATGGCATTGATGCCGGTGATGTTCTCCGAAAGCCCGAAGTCGGAGCGGGCAGCGGGCAAAGTATCTGGACCGAGACCATAGAAGAAAATTCTGTTCAGAGATGCAGACTGGGAGTAGAAGCTGACCGTAGGCGACGGAGTGGTGAACGTGCGCGGCGCGTAGTGCGCGCGGGGCTGGCCGGGGTAGTGGGCGACAGGCACGCGCGAGGATAGACGGGCAGCAGTGATATAAACACCGGCGCGCCACGAGGCATTGCCGCTGGCCTGGCCATCGGCGTTGAAGGTAAGAGACCAGTGGCAGGCGTTGCGCGTGCCAGGCGCGGGCGGAGCCGTCAAATCAAGCCAGTGTGCGCAGTAGGTCGGATGATAGACCTCGGCGAACGCAAGCCCAGCGGCGACACCATTTTGTGGCGCCAGGCTGCCTATCGCGATATGAAACGGTGTGCCGGTAAAGAGAGTTTGGGCACAGCCCGGCACACCTTTTATGCCTGACGTACAACTGCCCAGGTTGACGCGCTCCTGAACCAGATCACGCCGAAAATTAGCGAGCAAATCGGGATTTCGATTGTCTGTGGCCGGCGGCACGGGGGCGTTCGGCTGGGCCGCGACTATGGGCGCAGGCGCGAGACACAGTCCTAAAATGAGCAGCCGAAGTCCAGCAATGCGGTGCGTGCTCATGCGCCTGAACTCTTCTTTGTAGTTTTTCTGGACTTGCTCTTGCGCGACTTGCTCTTGCGCCTTACACGCGGGGTACTCGGGGCTTCGGCTGCTGCCGCAATGGAGATTCCAGGTGTGGTTTTTTTGCGCCGGGGCTTGCTGACAACGGTGAGCGGAGGCCGCTTGCGGCTCATGAGGCGTTCCGTTATTTCGGCAATGTAACGCGCAGCCGCAGCGCTATCTTGCGGCGATGGAACAGGCATATCTACGCGGAGTTTCGCCGGAAGGCGTTCTGCGACGTGTGCGAAGTGCTCCAGTTGCTTGAGCAGCAGATCGTTGAGCGGAGCATCGGCCCGGAATGAATCGGATGGAACGGGATGTCGACGGATGGTGGCCATAGATTTCTCCTGCTGCAGGATGGCTTACTCGAAGTCGGGGCAGTCGTCCCGCGCGGTACCGAGCGTGAGATAGCGAAGAAAAGTGTTGGCGGTGGCCTCGCGGACAGACCGCTTGCTGTTGTCAAAGCCAGGAAGAAAATACTCGCTGACGGTAGCCGGAATAGAGGCGTGCTCAAAGACATCGTCGATGACGGAACCCTTTTCCACCCATGGGGATATGAGGATCGCGGGCACGCGCACGCCGAGGCGGTCGAAGTGGAAGGGCTCGGACGTCCCGGTGGCGTCTGTTTGCGCGGTAAATTCCTTATCGATGCGAGCAGCATCGAGAGCGGGCGGGGGCACATGGTCGTAGATTCCGCCGTGCTCGTCATAGACAACCAATAGTGCTGTCTTCGGCCAGAGCCTTGGATTTTGTCGGATGCGATTGTAGATATCCGCTATGAAGCTTTCTCCGGCCCGTACATCGTTATCTGGATGCTGATCGGTAGCTGGAAGCTGGCCATTGCCGTCGGGCGAGAAATGGTCCTTGTAATTCGGCTCGATGAAGGAGTAGTCGGGTAACTGATCGGCATCGCAGGCAGCAAGGAAGTCGGGATAGGTACCGAACATGATCTGCTGGTTCTGAAGTAGATTGACGACCTCCAGCGTGGAGCTGTTTCCGTCATAGTAGAAAAGCTTCGATGTACGACCGGCCGCGGTAAGGCGTTCGTAGATGCTCTTGAATTTAGGGTTGATATAGAAGACGTTCATGCCCACGTTATTGAAGGATGAGCCATAGTGGGCGAAGGCACGGTTGCAGAGCGTGGGCCCGGGTATGGAAGCGAACCAGCGATTGAAGACAGCAAATTCAGCAGCAAGTGTGTGTAGAACAGGCAGGTTGTTGGGAGGATCTGCGCTGAAGGTATAGGCGATGCGGTGTGACGAGGCGACGTCGGGCTGCTGCTGTTTCTGGTAGACCCGAATGAACCCGTCCATGGTGGGCTTGCGACCCGATCCTGTCGCTCCATTGAATATCTGATAGTCAACGGAGGCGAAGTCGTGATGAGGGTCCGGCAGCAGCTGACCGCGAAACTCGGCCAGCGGCTGTATCGGAGTCATGGCTCCGGTGGAGTCTGGTATGGCTTCATCGCCGTTGAGTCCATCGATCTTTGGGTGACTCTTCTTGAGACAGCCGAGCATGTGATCGAAAGAACGATTTTCCAGCATCAGCACCACGATATGGCGAAGACTATCTATCCCTGGAGCCATTGCTCGCCCATCCTTTCTGACGAATTATTAAAAACATGTCCGAGTGCGAGGCCACATTGTGAAGAAGGCCGGCCCGTGAGTGAAACGACCCTCTTATCGCACCAGCGCGACGAACAATTCTCGTGCGGCATGCGGCCGGAGTATGGGCCCATCGATGGTAGAGACGAATCATAAACCTGTCAGAAACCTCAAGTCAGCGAATTTCGAATCAGGCGAAGCTGCCCCCGGCGCACGCGAAAAGCAGTCTCGCCGGCCAGGTACAGCCATTCGTATGCGGGTCTTCTGTGTTGATAGTGGCGATACAGCCTGCCAGCGTTTCAATGAACCGAGGCCAAGCTGATCGCGGATCCAGGCCGAAGGCTCGATGAGCGAAGTGTGCTGGAATAAAACGCGTTGATCGTCACGTCCAACTATTCAGCTACTCAGCGCGTCGAATCGAACACCGGAAGTGATATCGGCAATTTTGGGGGCGAGTGGGGTGGTTCGGCCAGT
>DASVAI010000306.1:0-7448 GCA_036376445.1 Acidobacteriaceae bacterium | reverse complement strand
GTAGGTCTGCTGCGGGCCGCGGCTGAAGTTCGGGTTCTCCATCGGCCGCGGAGCATTGTTCATCGTGGGACGGTTGAAGCCAGGGTTGTTCACCGTCGGCCGGGGCTCGTTGTTCATGGCCGGACGATTGAAGGTCTGGTTGTTATTCATCGCCGGGCGTGACGGATTCGCCATGACCGGACGGTTCACGTTTGTGTTGCCGGGCATGGCACGCTCGGGGCTATTCATGACCGGGCGATTGGCGATCTGATTATTGTTCACCGTCGGGCGCGCCGGGTTGGTCACAACCGGGCGGCTCACGTTCTGGTTGCCGGGCATCGGCCGCGCCGGGTTCGCGACAACCGGACGGTTCACGCTGTTGTTCATCACAGGCCGGTTGATGTTGTTTACCGGCGTGTTGCGATTGAAGGAGACCGGCTGCGTATGGGCAGGGGTCTCCGGACGACCATGGTTTACGTTCGCGAACTGCAGCCGGTTCTGGCTGGCGTGGACCTGGTTCTGCTGCTGCGCCTGCAGCGGCGCCGTGTGCTGCTCGCGGGACCAGCGCTGCTCGTCTCCGGTGGGGCGCAGTTGCACGCCATTACGGCCGCCGTTAAAGCTGACCCGGCTGGTGTTGTAGTTGTTGATCACGGTCTTGTTGTAGACATTGTGGACGTTGACGATATTCACGTTCGTGACCGAGCGGTTGTAGTAGAAGCGGTCATGGTTCCAGTAGCCGCCTTCATAGCCATGGCCGTAGTAGCCGAATCCGTAGTTCACGCCGCCGTAGAATCCGATATGCAGTCCCCAGTAGCCGGGATGCCAGTAGTAGCCTGTGGGCGCGTACCCCCAGTAGCCGGGAGTCCAGAGGGCGCCGGGGTAGGGCGCGAGCACCCAGGAGCCGGGCACCCAGTAGTAGCCGCCGTCCTCGTCATAGGCCCAGTAACCGGGGGTCCAGATGTAGCCCGCGGCCGGGCAGATAGGCTGCGCGTAGACGGGGAGCACGGGCGGCGCGCCGATGCCGATGGAGACGAAGACTCCCGCATGAGATGCCGCCGGAATAAAGCTGAGTGCAGCGGTTAAAGCCAACGTGCGAACTGCTGTCGCGATGCGCATACCCTTTCACCTTGCCGGCGGCTTCGCTGATCGTTCCCGTTCCCTGCGGTGCTGCCCGGGAGTGCTGTCCGTCCGGCCCTGTCTGCTACTTACGTGCCTTGCAGACTGCTATGTGAACCGCGGTTTCGGCAGAATGTTGCGGTTAGGTAACGTGACCTACCTACCCCCTCCCCCACCCCGTGCGGCAGAGCGCGGTACAAACCATGCTGAATCATAGGGATGGAGCGCGTGCCGACTGCTAAATGCGGTGTTTAAAGGACTTAGGTACTAAAGATATCCAAACAAAGGACTTAGCGGGCGGTTCAGGGGTAGTAGTGGAGCGGTTGGGCCGGCAGATACCCACTGATTTTTCTCTTCTATTTCTATTGTAGCGGTTCGGACACGGTGAATTGGCACGTTTCCGGGGTGCAGAAAATCGAAGGTAATGGGTGCGCAGATCCGGAGCGGCATTGTGCAGAGAAGGAGGGGATCTTTGCTATCAGCGCAGCCAACGAAACAGGAGACATCCCGCTAATGCGCCGGCAATCTGGAACAGGATGAAACCCGGAACATCCAGCGGGCGAATGCCTGCAAAGGTATTCGTCTGCCGGAGGAGAGCCGGTCCCCCATGATGCCGGACCCCACGACGGCAGCCAGCAGGAACAGAGTTCCCAGGAACTCCGCAGTCATGCGGCGCGCCAGCGTGGCGATCATTGTTTTCCGATCTGCCTGATCTTCTCTTGAAGACTCATCTTCTCGAGCGTGGCGAATGGAAGTGACAGGAACAGAGCGATCCTGCGCTCGAGAGTGAGGAACGCACTGTGGAATGCACGCTCTATCTCCTCCGGCGAGCCCTGGACTGCGGCGGGATCGGGTATGCCCCAAGGGGCCGTCATGGGCTGTCCGGGCCAGTACGGGCAGATCTCGTTCGCGGCATTGTCGCAGACGGTAAAGACGAAGTCCAGCTTCGGCGCGTTTGGCTGGGAGAACTCGTCCCACGATTTGCTGCGCATTCCTTCCGTCGAAATCCCCGCCGACTCCAGTTGCTTTAGAGCTTCCGGTCGAACCTTGCCGGTTGGATGGCTTCCAGCACTGTCGGCCCGGAAGATTCCTCCTCCTTTATGGTTGAGGATCGCCTCCGCCATGATGGACCGTGATGAATTGCCCGTACACAGAAATAGAACGTTGTATTGATTTGCAGTCATATCCAATCTCAGGCGCAGCAGTCAGGGCCGCAGCAGGATTTCGCGGCGCGCTTGAGGGCATAGACCTTCACACTGGCGGCCGCGGCATTGACGTCGTAGGAGGAGAGGAGCGCGGTCAGGTCCTGGTGGAGGGTTTTTGAGGCATCGGGCGAGCAGCAGGAGTAGCTGCCGCTCTCCATTCCCGGTGAGCAGCATCCGGACTGGCCTTCGACCTTCGCGTAGGCGTTGAGGTCGGAATGGCTGTCGACGATCTCGACGTATTCGAAACCGGCGTTGAGGAGTTCGGTGCGGTAGTCGTCGATGCGGATGGCGCCGGCGATACAGCCGACGTACGCGGCGAGGCTGCGGCCGATTGGCTCGGGCAGATCGCCTTTGAGCGCGATGTCACTGACGGCGAGGCGGCCACCGGGCTTGAGCACACGGAAGATTTCGCGGAAGACGGCCGGCTTGTCAGGCGCGAGGTTGAGGACGCAGTTGCTGATGACGCAGTCCGCCGAAGCGTCGGGCAGCGGCAGGAGATCGATGTTGGCAAGGTGAAACTCGACATTGCTGTAGCCGCCGGACACCGCGTTGGCGCGGGCGCGATCAATCATTTCCGGGGTCATGTCGATGCCGATGGCGCGTCCGGTGGGGCCGACCTTCTGCGCGGCGAGGAAGACATCGAGCCCGCCGCCGGAGCCGAGGTCGACGACGACTTCGCCCGGACGCAGGTTGGCGGTGGCGGTGGGATTGCCGCAGGAGAGGCCCATGTTGGCCGCCGCGGGGATGGAAGTGAGTTCCTCGGCGGAGTAGCCGAAGGCCTCGGCGACCGCGCGGACGCCTTGATGGTCGCTGGAGAGCTCGCTCTCGGCAACGGCACCGTATTTTGTTCTTACAGAATCCAAAAGCGGGGCTTTGACGGAATCGAGCGGCGGATCTTTCACGGGATCGGGCATGGCGTTTGCCTCCGAGGACATATACGTCATAGCGAATGTATTCTCCTGAACATACATCCGTCAAGGCGGATATATAATCGCCCCCAATGGCGCGATCTTCCTTTACGCTGGAGAGATTTTTTCAGGCGCTCGGCGACCGGACTCGGCTGCGGCTGCTGAACCTGATGGGCGGGCAGGAGCTCTGCGTCTGCTACTTCGTGGAAGTGCTGGGACTGCCGCAGCCAAAGATCTCACGGCACCTGGCGTACCTACGGAGGGCGGGGCTGGTCGCGGCGCGGCGTGAGGGCAAATGGATGCACTACCGGCTGGTGACACCGCCGGATGCAGGCGCGGCGCGGATTCTGAAAGAGACGCTGACGCAGCTTGCGACCGACAAAGCGATGCAGAAGGACCGCGTGCTGCTGACGAAAGCGTGCTGCGTACCCGCCAAGTTTGCAGCGTTGGAAGGTGCGCCTTTGCCGGCGGTAGTTCAAGGCGCTGCCGGTTCTTCAATCCATTGACATTCAGGCCGCGCAGCGCATCCCACTCTGCAAAGGACAGCCTAGCCATGCCGCAGCAGTGGAGGACGGATGAAGCGCGGCTGGAGGCGCATCGCGCCTTTTTTGCGCGGCTGATGGCGGCGCGCGCCGGCGTGGCTGCGGATGGCCCGTTGGCCGAGGCTTTTCGCACGACGCCGCGGGAGCGCTTTGTGGGCGGGCCACCGTGGCGCATCCTGGCACGGCATGGATTTGTGGAAGCGCCAGCTGATGATCCGGCGTTTTTGTATCAGGACGTCGTTGTGTCGCTGGGCGTGGACGGGCTGAACAATGGCGAGCCGTCCCTGCATGCGATGTGCATTGCCACGATGCGGCCGCAGCGGGGCGATGCCGTGGTGCATGTGGGTGCGGGCACCGGATACTACACGACCATTCTCGCGAAGCTGGTGGGTGAAGCAGGCCGCGTGGATGCATATGAGATCGAGCCTGAGCTGGCACGACGGGCGGCGGAGAATCTGGCCGCGTTGCCGCAGGTGCGGCTGCATGCACGCAGCGGGGCGGAGGCGCCGCTGCCGATGTGCGATGTGTTGTATGTGAATGCGGGCGCGACGGCGCCGTTGCCGATATGGCTGGACGCGCTGAAGCCGGGCGGGCGGCTGCTGTTTCCGCTGACGGCGGAAGACGGGATGGGCGCGATGCTGCTGATCACGCGAGGCGAGGGCGCGGTGTGGCCGGCGCGCTTTCTGTTTCAGGCGCAGTTTGTGGGCTGTATTGGCGCGCAGGAGATGCAGGAGAGCCGGCGTTTGGGACATGCGTTTCGCCATCGGGGCTGGCAGAAGGTGAAGTCGCTGCACCGGAATGACGAGCCGGGCGATGGCTGCTGGGTGGCGGGGCGGGGATGGTGGCTTTCGAGCGCGCCGGTTCCGGTGCCGCAATCGAATGGCTTTCGGAGTGGTTGAGCGGCGCGTTGCTCCGATATTGAACGGAAGGTGAAGCAGGTCCCTTCGACAACAGGACAGGCTCTTCACTCGACCTCCGGCATTGTGGCACTTGGCTGTGGCGCTACGCGCCGATATTGAACGGAAGATGAAGCAGGTCCTTCACTACACTTTTGGTTACTTTCTGGATGGCGAGGCTTGGAGGAGAAGCAGCGATTCGCGCATCATAGCCGCACGAACGGAATGAGGCGGGAGGTGGAGCGACGGTATTGCGTGAACTGGTCGCCGAAGCGCGACGCGAGGAGTCTTTCTTCGGCGCGGATGCGGATGCTCGTCCCCGTGAGAAAGACTGTAAGCGCGAGGACGAAGAGCCAGAGCGGGGTGATGAGGAGCGCGGTGGCGATGTGGACGCAGAGCATCGAAGTGTAGACGGGATTCCGGACCCATCGATAGGGGCCGGAGCGAATGAGCTCGTGCTCGGTGTCGAGTGCGGCGTCGACGCGCAGATAGCGGCCGAGGGCGATGCTGGCGGTCAATGATGTAACTGAAGCGAGCACGAATAGAACGATGGAGAGCGCGAGCCGCCAGGGCGCGGGCGTGTGCAGCCAGAAGTGGCCCTGCCAGAGCAGCCCGTAGGCGATGCATTCGAGCGCGATCCCCCAGCGGGCGGAGTAGTCCTTGGTGAGCGGGCCGGCGGCGCCGCGGGTGTAGTAGATGGGGAAGGGCGCAAACCAGGCGATGGTGCCGACCGCGAGGACGATCCAGCGGAGCGTGTTCATGCGCCGGCTTTCATCGCGGCAAGAAAGATATCGACGGCGAACTCGACCCAGGCGCGGCGCTCGGCTCGAGATTTCTTATTGCGGGAGTCCAGACCGATCCAGGCGCGGAGGCTCATGTCGCTGACGATGAGGGCTAACAGGACTTCGACGGCCTGCTCAGGATCGCGGAGGCGGGAGGGCGGGATGGCAAGGTGGCCGAGCTTCTGCTGTGTGCGCAGGTAGTCTGCGAGCATGGCGCGCGTTCGGCCCGGGCCGCGGCTCCAGAAGATTTCGCCGAGTTCGGGGAACTCCATGCATTCAGCGATGACGACGCGATGCACGCCGCGCGCATCGGGCGAGACGATGAGCTCAAGCAGGTTCGCGCCGCAGTGAATGAGGGTTTCGCGGACGCTGCGGGTGTCATCGAGCGAGCCGATGGCCTCGAAGAGGTGAGCGGCCTTACGCTCGATAAGTCCGGCGAAGAGCTCCGCCTTGCTGGGGTAGCGGGCATAGAGGGTTTGCTTAGAGGCGCCGGCGCGGCGCGCGATCTCGATCATGCTGGCGCCTTTGTAGCCCTTCTGGAGGAAGACCTCGGTGGCCACATCGAGCAGGCGCTCGGCGCGGCTTGCAACCTCACGCGCGGGCGGGCGGCCGCGGGCGGAGCGCCGCTTTTTCACCGCGGGTCTACGGGCCGAGGCCTTTTGTTTCATCGAAAGTAAGGATAGCGAAATGTGACGAGCGGCGGACGGACCGGCTTGCATTAATGTACCGGATGGTACTATTTTGGCCGTATGGCAGATGCGACGGCCTGGAAACCGAAGCATAACCCGTGGGCGGTAGCGCTGACGGTCACGCTCGCAACCTTCATGGAGGTGCTGGACACCTCGATCGCCAACGTATCTCTGCCGCACATTGCCGGTTCGCTGGCTGCAAGCCAGGATGAGGCGACGTGGGTGATCAGCTCCTACCTGGTGGCGAATGCGGTTATCCTGCCGATCAGCGGCTATCTCGCGACGCTGATCGGGCGCAAGCGCTTTTACATGACATGTGTGGCGATGTTCGGCACGAGCTCGCTGCTGTGCGGGCTGGCCCCTTCGCTGGGCGCGCTGCTGTTCTTCCGCGTGCTGCAGGGACTGGGCGGCGGCGGCCTCGCGACATCGGAACAGGCAATTCTGGCAGATACATTTGAGCCGAAGAAGCGCGGGCAGGCCTTCGCGCTGTATGGGCTGGCGGTGGTGACGGCGCCGGCGATCGGCCCGCTGGTCGGTGGATGGATCACCGATAACTACCAGTGGCGCTGGATCTTCTTCATCAACGTGCCGGTGGCGTTGATCTCGCTGTACCTGACAAACCGCGTCGTTGAAGATCCGCCGCACTTGCTGGAGGCGGTGCGGAAGGCGCGGCGCGGCGAGATCAAGATCGATTACATGGGCTTTGTGTTTACGGCGATCGGCTTCGGCTGCCTTGAGGTGGTGCTGGACAAGGGACAGCAGGATGACTGGTTCGGCTCGCACTTCATCACGACATTCACCATCATCTGCGTGGCGAGCATTGCGGCGCTGATCGTGTGGGAGCTGCGGCAGATACGGCGCGGACATAAGCCGGTGATCGAGCTGCGGCTGTATCGCAGCCGGACGTTTGCGCTGTCATTCCTGATGATGTTCATTCTCGGAATTGCGCTGTACGGCACGACGATCCTGATTCCGCAGATGCTGCAGACAATCATGGGCTACACCGCGCTGAACGCGGGTAAGACGCTCTCGCTGGGCGGGATTGCGACGCTGATCTGCATGCCGATTGTAGGCTTGCTGATTGCGCGGGTGGATGCGCGGTATTTGCTCGCTTTTGGATTCACGATTACATCCGTCGCACTGTTCCACATGACGACAATCCACCTGACGATGAGCCTCGGATATACAGCGTGGCTGCGCTTTTTCCAGGCGTGCGGGCTTGGCTTTTTGTTCATTCCGATTCAGACCCTCTCGTATGTCGGCGTGCCGATGGAGCGGAACAACGATGTTTCGGGATTGACGAACCTGGCGCGCAACATGGGCGGCTCCGT
>DASVAI010000300.1:0-7888 GCA_036376445.1 Acidobacteriaceae bacterium | reverse complement strand
CCGCAGTCCCGGCGTTCAGCCAGGCGAATCCGCCGGAAGCGCCATCGGCGCAGAGCGCGCCTTCGCAACCATCGGCTCCGGCCAAATTGCCGCCGATGCCGGTGCCTGATCCGGCAAACTTCACGGCAGCGTCTCCGACGAAGCAAACCGTGGAGGATTTCCTGCGCACGAGTTGGGGATACGACGACAACCGGATCTTCCAGGTGCAGGCAATTCAGAAGACACAAGTGCAGGGCATCAGCCGTGTGACGGTGCTGGTGGAAGAGAAAGGCACGCAGCAATCGCAGCCTTCGGTGCTTTCGTTTCTGACGCTTCCTGATGGGAAGCACCTGATCGCGAATGAGGATATCCTGCCCTTTGGCTCGCATCCGTTTGCCGACTACAGGGCAATCCTGGAGCGCGATGCGAAAGGGCCATCTCGCGGACCAGCCAATTCGCCATTGCTGCTGGTGGAGTTTTCGGACTTCCAGTGTCCGCATTGCAAGGAGGCCCAGCCTACGATCGAGCGGCTGCTGAAGGATTATCCGCAGGCACGATTCGTATCGCAGGTGTTTCCGCTGCGCAGCATTCACAGCGAAGCAGAGAAGGCAGCGGAGACAGCGGTGTGCGTCGCCAAAATCGGCGGAAACGATGCGTTCTTCAAGTACACGGATGCAGTCTATGCAGACCAGGACAAGCTGACGCCGGAGGGCTCGGGCCCTGAGCTGGCGGCTGCGGTGAAAGCGGCGGGGGTGGACGATGCGAAGGTAAAGGCGTGCGTGGCTGAGCCCTCGGCGAAGGCGGCGGTGGATGCCTCGCTTGCGGTGGGCGAAGAGGTTGGAGTGAACCAAACACCGATGCTGGCGGAGAATGGCCGCATGCTGCCGGCGGCTGGAATCCCCTACGACCAGTTGAAGAAGATTATCGATTACGATCTTTCGCACAAGTAGGGCGCCGGGAACTCTCGGCATGCCGCCTGCATCCAGGTATGGGAGAGGTGCGACGCGTGACAACGGAAGGCTTTGCCGACGACGGGACCATGTTGAAGCAGCTTGCGCAGATCGATCTGGCGCAGGAGATGAAGGACTCGGAGCAGAAGCGGCCATGGCCGATGGGCCACTATGCCAAAACGTTGTTTAAGAAGCCAGACTTTCGCATGGTGCTCATCACGATGGATCAGGGAGCGGTGCTGAAGGAGCACCATGCGGATGGCACGATTTCCGTACAGGTGCTGAAAGGATCGATCGATTTCCGCGCCCAGGGAGAGTCGCATACTGTTCGCTCGAACAGCGTGCTGACGCTTGGCGCGTCGATCAAGCATGAGGTGGAGGCGAGGGAGCCTTCGGCTTTCCTGCTCACTATTGCCTGGCCGAGCCCGGAAAAGCTGCAGGCGATGCAGCATCGCGGATATTGAACGCAAAGCCTACTGATGCGCAGGAACGAGCATAACCTGGCTCACGCCATTGCGATGCGGCGAGCGCACAACGTGCGGTGTAATGAGAACAACTAATTCATCGTTCGACTTCTGCACATTCTTGTTCGTGGTGGACTGGAGACCGGGGATCTCGCTGATGCCGGGCAAACCGCTTACCGCGCGCGCCTCCTGCGTGTTGAGATCGCTGGTAACGAGCGCCGCTTCGCCGTCCTTGAGGTCGAGAGTGGCGGTGAACTGCCGGTTGGTCAGGACTGGGATGTTGTTGAGCGAACTGCCGGCCAGCGCGTCGATCTTGAGGTCAAGCTTAAGCGTGATGGATTGATTGCGATGGATGTTGGGAGTTGCCTTCATCTGGAGCCCGAGATCCTGATACTGGACCTGAGGGATGGGCTGCTGGTTTATAGCGGAACTGTTCAGGCCCAGAGCGGCGAGCTGACTGTTGAGCCCTGCGCTGTTGAGCCCCGGGATATTTACGCCGGCGCCGGTGAGGTTCGAATAGCTGGACTGGATGATGGGGTAATGCATGCCGGCGAGCACGGTGCCAGATTCCTGATCCTGCAGACGAAGCTGGAGCTCGTCGACGGCGCGGCTCTCACTCGAGTTGAGGGCGAGGTTGAGGGTGAGAGTGCCTAACGTCACGCCGGTGGCCGTGAGCCCACCGCCAAAGACCGCGAAGGGCTGGCTGAGGATGGAATTGGAGATTTGTCCTGACGCGAGCAGGATGGCGGCAATGGCCTCGAGGTCATTCGCATTGGCGAGGCCGCTGGAAACGATCTGCTGAACCAGAGCCTGGTTCTCGTTGAGCACTTGCTGAATTTCTGTATTGAGGTTGAACGCGTTGAACTGCTGCGGCAGTTGGACGCCGACGTTGACGTTGCGAGTGCGCTGAATTTCGTAGACCCGCACATCGAGCAGCACCTGGCTGCGACCCGCCAGCAGGCCCTTGAGCGTGCTGTTCAGCAGCGCGAGCTTGGTTTCCGGACCGCGCACGGTGAGCGAGCTTTGCCCGATCTCCGGCGATACCTGAGCCAGCTCGAGGATATTGCGAGTGAGATTGTTAATGTCGGTGAACTCGGTCTCGCTGAGGCCGGGCAGGTAGATGGTCTCCATGAGTTGGCGCTCGTAGGTGGCGCGGTTGGCGCGAGTGTCCTTGGCCACGAGAACGCGATGCGGATCGAGCGGAACGAAGAAGGTGTCCGTCTGCAGCCGCAGAAGCTCCGCAGCCTGATGGAAGTCGACATTGTCGACGTCGAAGCGCACGGGCCGGGAGGTGACACTCGAATCGAAGCTGGGCGAGATGCCGTAGGCGGAGAGCACCTGACGCAGTAACGACATTCCGTCGGTGCGCACGTGAAAGCTGTGCCGGCCGGCTGTGGGCTCGAGGCGGATTGCTTCGGCAATGCTGGCCGTGACCTCATCGGTTTTCAACGGCTCAGTGTCAACGCCGGCCATATCCGTGATGTGCTGCGCGACGATGGGGTTGGTGGGATCTAGCTCCAGTGCCTCCGCGAGTCGCGCATGGACCACGTCTGCTTTGCCGCCGATCCGCGCCTTCTCCGCCTGCTGGATGAGATCGGTGACGAAATGCGCCTTCGCGACGGCGAGGGCATTCTTGTAATCGTTGTTGGTGGGATCGAGAGATGCCGCCCTCGAGAACGCTTCGTACGCAGCACGAGTATTGCGCTCTTCAATCGCATGGGCTCCGGCCATGTATGCCTTGCCGGCTTCCCGCTTGTCGTGATGGCTGGGCGCGGGATTTGCGGGCGCCTGCGCGTGCGCAGCCAAAGCGAGGCAGAGGCAGAGCGTGCATATGGCGCTGCGAAGCAGGCGGGTCATGTCTCTTCGCTCTTCTTCGATGCAGCCAGCAAAGCACCGAGAGTTTCCGCGCAGATCTCCGGCTCATGGCTGAGCAGGGAATTGAACGAGGAGTGGCCGGTTGCCACCGCGATGACAGGAAGGCGATTCGAGCGTGCCGCTGCAATATCAGAGGGCGTGTCGCCTACGATGACGATCGAGGCGTCTGCTCCGGCGAGATCGCGGGCCGTTTTCGCGGCCGCGGCAATCATGTCGGCCCGTTGCTCGTGCGCATCGCTGAATCCTCCGAAGGTGAAGTGTTCGCGCAGGTCGGTACGCTCCAGCTTGAGCCAGCCGACTGCTTCAAGATTTCCGGTGGCGACGCCGAGCCATTTGTCTAGCGCGGCAAGGTGGCGGAGAGCATCGACGACGCCGGGCATGATGGTGAGCTGCATCTGGCCGGCGTCCTGCTCCACCGTGGCGCAGATGGCTTCGAGCAGCCGCGGCCGATGCGGACGCCAGATTTCCTCGGCAATGCCGGCGGCAGCGAAGGCGTCGCTGAGGATGCGCGGGTCCGTCGATCCGGCTACCTTGACCTGCTCGAGAGAGAGGGGATGGCCTAGGACGGTGAGGCACGCTTTCGAGAAGGCGTTGTAGTGGACGCGGCCCGGATCGCGCAGCAGAGTGCCGTCGATGTCGAAGAGATAGGCATCGTAGCCATCCCAGCGCATACCAGGACGCAGCGCGACGCGACCCTGAGGCGTGACAAACGATCGATAGCCCGCGGGGGCTGATGATGCGATAAGAGTATTCGGCAAAGCGGCCGGCGGCTCCTGAATGATGAGGCGTACGCCCCGCTCAGGATAGCTGACAGTACGTCAACCCTGCTGGCGCATCACCTGTTTCGGCTGTTCAAGCAATGGACGCACGGGACGCGGCGGACGCTTGAGGCCGTTGCGGATCTGGGCGGGATCCATGTTGAGCTCGGCAATAGTGCGGCTTAGCGTATTCCGGTGCATGCCGAGTTCCTTTGCAGCCTTGCACTGATTGCCACGATGGGCGGCAAGTACCTCAAGAATGAAGCGCTTCTTGAACTCGCGGATGGCTTCGTCGTAGGTGATACCACCGGCATGCATCTGGCTGACCAGGCTGTCCAACTCGCGTTTCACAGAGTCCTCTTTCTTTCGTCGACGGACCGAATCTCCACGCCGGTCTCTTCGTCCTGCTCATTTCAATCGTGGCCCAATCCTGATGCCTCACGGCGAGCGGCCTGCTGCAAGGAGTGCAATCCGGACTGAATTCTAACGCCCAAGTCCTGGGGCAGCACAGTAATACTTCCGTGTGCCCCGGGAAGAAAGTATGGCACGAGTTGCGACTGATCGAACCACGGCTGCCGGGGAAAAAATGCAGCCACGGCTGCGATGCCCAATGCTACCAGTACGTATCCCTTGACGAGACCGAAGGCTCCCCCGGCGAGCCGGTCGGCCCAACCCAGCCCGATGCCGTGGAGAATCCAGCGTAGCACCCGGCCCAGGATGGCGGCAGCCAGCATAACGCCAAACGCGATGAGAAGGAAGGCGACAATCGCCGCAGCTGCATAGGACGTGATCAGATGCTGGACCACGGGAAGGGCGACAACGTAGTAGTGCCCGGCGAGAACAATCCCCAGGATCAGCCCGGCAAGAGCGCAGACCTCCACGAGGAAGCCGTGGATGAACGCCATGGCCGTCGACAGGACGAGGACGGAAAGAATCATCCAGTCGAACGGGGTCAGGGTCTGCATGGCGCAAGGGTATTACAGCTTCAGTTGAGATCCAGCTCTTTCCCGGTAAGCAGGCGGTAAGCATCCAGGTACTTGCGTTGCGTTTTTGCAACGATATCGTCCGGCAGGGCGGGCGCGGGGGCCCGCTTGTTCCAGTGGATCTGCTCAAGGTAGTCGCGGACGAACTGCTTGTCGAAGGAAGGCTGCGGGCCGCCGGGCTTGTATTCGCTGGCCGGCCAGTAGCGCGAGGAGTCCGGCGTAAGGACTTCGTCGGCGAGCACGATGCCTTCGGGTGTAACGCCGAACTCGAATTTGGTGTCCGCGAGAATGACGCCGCGCTGGGCGGCATAGGTAGCGGCGCGGGTGTAGATGTCGAGGCTGAGGCCCTGCAGGCGCGTGGCGGCCGGCTCACCGATGCGGTTGGTCATCTCCTTGAAGGAGATGTTCTCGTCATGCTCGCCCCCGGCGCTCTTGGTAGCCGGCGTGAAGAGCGGCTGCGGCAGCTTGTCGGATTCCTGCAGGTGTTTGGGGAGCGGAATGCCGCAGACCGAGCCGTGGGCCTTGTAGTCCTTCCACCCGGAGCCGGAGATGTAGCCGCGGACAACGCATTCCACGGGAAACATCTGTGCGCGCTTCACGAGCATGGATCGGCCCTGGAGCTGGCCGGCGTAGGGGTGAAGAACGCTGGGGTATTGCGAGACCTCGGCGGTGATCAGGTGATTGGGCACGACATCGCGTAGCAGATGAAACCAGAAGAGCGAGAGCTGCGTGAGGATTTTTCCTTTGCCGGGAATACCTGTAGCGAGCACGTGATCGAAGGCGGAGATGCGATCCGTGGCGACGAGTAGAAGCGCATCGCCGACAGCATAGAGATCGCGGACCTTGCCGCGGGCGAGCAGCGGAAGATCGCCAAGATCGGTGTGTGTGAGTGTCTGCAAGGGGAGTTGCACCGTGGAGTGAAGTTAGCCCTGTCTCGATTCTCGGAGGCGCGCTTGCGCTTTGTCAACGCACGGGCGCCTTCTCTTGAAGGCGCAACCCACATTGAAGAAACAAATCTTCGGTTCGCGGGGTCAAACCGTGCAGCATTTGGAGGCTTCTATGCGTGCGGCCATATGTGCCATGTTTTTTTTGCTCAGCACTGTTGCGCCTGTCCACACAGATGATTATTTTCCAAAGAATGTATTTGGGAGTTCCAAACTGGATTCGTTTAGGGCCGAGTTCTACTTGGCCCATCTGAAGTTCCTGCACGAGCCATCCTTGCTTCTCGAATCAAGGGATCGCAAAGCTCAGAGTTATAGATTTCTATGGTTGCGGACATTTCATCATGCGGTGGTGATTCGTCTGGACATTTTGAGCGACGGCACTGGGACACTCGTCACGAAGATGTCGAGCGGGGGCGCCGGTTTTGGTATGCCGGATCGGAAGATTATCGAGGATGTCTCGCGACCCGTGAGTCGAGCTGAAGTGCAATCACTTCTGGCGGTGCTGGACGAAAAACACTTTATGAAAATTCCGAGCTACATCACCCACGATCAGACAGGCACCGATGGCTCTGAATGGGTGCTAGAAGGGGTAAGGGACGGGCAGTATCATGTCGTCGCTCGCTGGACTCCCTGTAATCACTCAGGATCAGGCAAGCAGGTCGTCTGTTCGATCGGCCGTACATTCGCCTTCGATCTCGGCCACCTGCCTATTCCAGAGAATGAAGTGTACTGACAACCCGCGCGCTATTCGAATGCACATTAAGCCGTAGCTCTGTGGCTGTGCGCGTGGAGGTGGCCGCCCATATGGACGGAGACCAGCTTCGAGACGCCCGGCTCCTGCATGGTGACGCCGTAAATGAGATCCATGGCGGTCATCATGCGCTTGGAGTGGGTCACGACGACGAACTGCGTCTCCTTCGCCATGTTCTTCAGCATCTCTGCGAGTCGGCCGACGTTGGTCTCGTCCAGCGGAGCATCGACCTCATCGAGCACGCAGAAGGGGCTGGGCTGATAGAGGAAGATCCCGACCAGCAGTGACAGCGCGGTGAGCGCCTTTTCGCCGCCGGAGAGCAGCAGCACGTTCTGGAGCTTTTTGCCCGGGGGCGAGGCGATGATATCGATACCGCTTTCGGAGATGTTCTCTTCATCGGTGAGCCGCATCATCGCGTGGCCGCCGTTGAAGAGTCGGCTGAAGGTAGCGGCGAAGTTCTCGTTGATACGCGCGAAGGCTTCGTTGAACTTCTCGAGCGAGATGGTGTCGATCTCCTTGATGGTGGCCTGCGTGTTCTCAATCGAATCGAGCAGGTCCTTGCGCTGGGTTTCGAGAAAGCCGTGCCGCTCCGCGGCTTCCTTGTACTCATCGAGCGCCATCATGTTCACCGGACCCATAGCTTCGAGCTTGCCCTTGAGCTCGCGGCAGGCCTCGTCTTCCGCTGCGAGTGCTTCGTCTTCGAGGCGTGCGATGTCCTGCTGGGCCCGGAGCTCGGCGGCTTCAACGCTCAGGTCGCTGACGCATGCGGCTTCGAGATGCTCTAGATCGGCAGCAAGCTTGGCGGCCTGCGCGGCGTGGCTGCTGCGGTTTTCGCGCAGAGCATCGGTTTCCGCGCGTAGTGTCTTCAGCTCCTGTTCGCTGGCGAGAAGGGAGGCGCGTAGCTGGCGCGCTTCTTCGGTCCAGCGGGCAGTTTCGGCGGTGGCCTGCTCGCGCAGCTCCGTGAGCTGCTGCTGCTGATCTGCGAGTGAGGCATTCTCCTCCGACCGCTGCTGCTGCTCGGCGGACGCGGCAGCAAGCTGCTGTTCGAGCTGGACAACACGGCGGCCGAGATCGGCGTACATGCGATCGATGCGCGCGAAGGAGGCTTCCGCGCCGCGTTTGCGCTCCTCGAGGCCGGCAAGCTCGGCAACGGCGTTCGAGGAGGCCTGCTGCGCTGTCTCGCG
>DASVAI010000298.1:0-38657 GCA_036376445.1 Acidobacteriaceae bacterium | reverse complement strand
CCGTTCCGGGACGGCGATGGTGTGCGTTGCGACAGATGCGCCGCACAGCGAGCGGATAGCTGCGGTGTCCGTCGATGCATACGTGAGCGGCGCGCTTGCCGCAGAGTTGCTCGGCCGTACGATGCAGCGTCCAGCTTCCGTGGCTATGATCACGGGCGAACTGCATGTGCTGGACCATGCAGAGAAGCTGCGCGGTTTCGCCGCCAACCTGGCGCTGCTGGCTCCGCACTTGTCGCTCCTGCCGGCGGTGGAATCGCATGAAAGCGCGCAGGAAGCGCTGCGGCAGACGCGAAATCTGCTGAAGCGCCATCCCGACGTTCGCGGCATTTACGTGAGCACGGCGAACAGCCTGCCGGTTCTCCGAGTTCTTGAAGAGCAGCAACTGCTGGGCAAAGTGCAGGTGTTGTGCACGGATCTCTTTCCAGAACTGATTCCGCTGCTCGAAAGCGGCCGGATCCTCGCAACGCTATACCAGCGGCCCTTCGCGCAGGGCAAGACAGCATTCGAGATCTTACTGCGCTACCTGGTCGAGCGAGTGCGTCCTGAGCATGCCACGCGGCTGGCGCCGCATACGATCTTCCGCAGCAATCTGCCGCTCTTTGCCGACCGTGTGCGAAGCAAGGCGCGCGCCGCTGCTGTTCTCGAGACGCATAGCGGCTAAAGCATCAAGTGCTGGTCCTGTCTTCAATCTCTTCCAGGCTGCGACCTTTCGTCTCGGGAACCAGCGAACGCACGAAGATCCAGCCCACAAGGCATGTAATGCCGTAAACGATAAACGCGCCAGATTGCCCAAACGCGCCGGTGAGAGCAGGAAATGAAAACGTGAGCAGGAAGGAGGAAGCCCAAAGCGCGGACACTGCAATCGAAACGCCCCGCGCCCGGACTCGGTTGGGGAATATCTCTGTGATCAGAACCCACGTCACAGGGGCGAGTGTCATGGCATAACAGCCAATCGCGCAGAGCGTCAGCAAGAGGATGGGCAGTCCACGCAGATGCAGGTGGTACACGACAGCGAGCGCAATGTGGACCACTCCAACACTGGCGCAGCCAAGCAGCATCAGAAAACGGCGTCCGATGCGATCGACAAAGAGCATTGCCAGCAACGTAAAGACAAGATTGATCGCGCCCGTGATCACGATGTTGAACAGAATGTCGCTCACGGTGTAGCCGGCGCTGCGATAGACCTCTTCCGCGTAGTTGAAGAGGATGTTGATTCCGCTCCATTGCTGCAGCACCGCAAGTCCGATGCCGATGAGCACCAATCGGCGGATGCCGGGAGAGGCCAGCTCGCGCCAGCCGCGAGCCTGTGTGCGATCTCGCTGCAGGTGCCCTGCAATCGTGCGCACCATCTCGCGTGCATAGTCGCGGCCGCCCATGCCGGCAAGGACTGCTTCCGCATCTGTCACTCGTTCGCGCGAGACCAGCCATCGTGGGCTCTCCGGAATGGTTCCGGCAAGAACAAACAGCAGCACCGCCGGCACAGCGACTGCAGTAAACATCCATCGCCATCCGTACTGCGCATCCCAGGCTGCGGCCGAAAGTGAGCCGCTGAAGAGCGCAGCGCCGCGTGTGCCGATCTGCCAGTCGAAGATCTGTGCGCCCAGAATCCCGCAGACGATCGCGAGTTGGTTGAGGCTGACAAAGCGGCCGCGCCACTGTGCCGGGCTGATTTCGGCGATGTACATCGGTGAAATGTTGGACGCGAGACCAATCGCTAGACCGCCCACAATGCGCCACCCAACGAACGCAGAAAAGGAAAAGGCCCAGCCCGTGAGCACGGAAGACACAGCAAACAATGCGCCGGCGAGCAGCAGCGATCGCTTGCGTCCCAGCCGGTCGCTCAGCATTCCGGAGAGCAGTGACCCGGCAAGGCAGCCCACCAGCGCGCAGCTATTGGCCCAGCCGATGAGTGTGTCGGTCGTGAGATGGAAGTAAGCCTCATAGAAAGGCTTGGCACCGCCGATCACCACCCAGTCGTAGCCAAAGAGAAAGCCGCCCAGCGCGGCGATGGCAGCGATCCAAACGAGATATCCCAGGCGAAGATGCTGCGCCTGTGGCTCGAAGGACGCAGCAGCAGACGGTGCAGCGTGCACAGCTATCGTGTCCTTGCCGTACTCTGTGTCTCGCTTGACGCAAGCTCGGCTTGCTGAAGCAGGTCCGACGCTCCGGCATGATTGCTGTCGAGCGCAAGCACAGCATGCAGCTTTCGAATGGCGGCTTTTGCGCCATCGCGACCGTAGGCGGCCTGCGCCCGCAGAAAGGCGGCAAGCACTCGGTTACGATGAGCGAGATCTTCATGGAAGAGCAACATGGTCGGAAGGGAAGTCGCGAAATAGTCGATCTTCGGCTCCTGCTGTTCAAGTGCATCGGCGTACGCAGCGATCTGCTGGAACACCTGCTGTGCCTGTTCATGCAGATGCAGTTCTTCGAGCGCAGCGCCCCGCCAATACGTCATGTCGGAGACGCTGAGCACGCTCATCTGCTGGAAATCGCCTGCGTCGCGCGCGGCGCGATGCCACCATCGCTCTGCTTCCGGGCCGTTGCCCGCAGCAGCATGGGACATGCCGAGAGCGTATTCGATATCGCTCTTGTTCGCGAGCAGATGTCGCGCTTCGCCGAGAGATTCAGGAGGATGCAGGGCGGCTTCAAGGTGCGAGATTGCTTCCGCGGGTTTGTTTTCTGCAGTGGCACGCCGCGCCAGCAGCAGCCGTGCGCGCACAAACTGACTGAGCACCAGCCCTTCGCCGCCCTCCCATGGCTGGAAATTGCGCGCAAGTAGCTCGTGCAGCGCTAGCTCCGGCTGGCCCGTTTGGTTATAGAGCGCAATCAGCTCCAGAGAAAGATCGTCGCGCAGGCCTATCAGCTCGCCATGACGCAGCAGCTCTGCAAGCCGGCGCTCAGGCGCAATGCCGGTGCGCTTCCAAAGCTGGTCACGCTCATAAAGAATCCGGCCATCCTGCGGGTCAGCTCCGCGAGCGCGATCGAAAGCAATTACTGCGGCGGACGCATCATGACGAACATTGAATAGCGCAATGCCGAGATTGCGATGGACAGTAGGGAAACTGGGATCGAGCGCGGCAGCGTGCTGCCAAAGCTCAATGGCTTCTTCATACCGGCGCCGATCGTAGAGCAGATTGCCGAGATAATACGGCGCGCGCGCATCCCTCGGCGCAGCTTCGACGACGGATTGAAGAACGAGCATTTCCTCCAGCCGATGCGGAAAACAATAATCCGGCGCCGTCGCCGCTCCCGATTGCCACGCCCGGTCGCCCTCTTCCTTGCGGCCCATCCGGTGCAGGAAAAATCCAAGCGTATAAAGCAGAAGTGGCGCGCTCCCATCCCTGCACGCACTATCGGCGGCCTGCAGCAGCTGCACTGCTGTTGCGATCTGCCCGCAATGCGCGTAATCCCACACGAGGTCAAGCAGAGCCTGTTGGTCCGCTGGTGCCTCGCCCAGCGCCAGATGACGACTCCAATGATCCAGTGGATCGAAACCGCGTGTCACGGCAAGCACCGCGGTCGCCTCGTCGTTCCGATCGAGAGCTCGAAGGGCAAGCACAGTCAGGTTGCGCGCATTCAGGTTCTCAGCATTACAGGCAAGGCTGCGGTGCAGATGCTCCAGTGCCCCTTCCCAGCGACCGACGGCTGCGTCTGCCTGTGCCAGTGCATAGCATGCCGCCGCCTTCCATCCTGCGTTCCAGCTCGCTTTCGAGAACGCATCGTAGCTCTCCGTGTGTCGCTCCAGGAAACGGAGTGTCAGTCCCAACAGATAGAATGCTTGTCCATCTGCAGGGTTAGGATTGAGCATGGTAAGCCGGTCAATCGCCTTGCGCAGCAATGCTTCGGCCGTGCTGAATTCACCACACCGCATGTGCCACTCGCCAAGTGCCGTATTCGTGCGGGCATCGAGCGGATCGCGCCGCAGCGCCTCCCGCCAGTAGATCTCCGGCCTCCGTGTGGCGTGCCTGTACTGAGCCAAATGGAGCCCCGTGATGTAAAGTTCTTCGATGCTCGCAATCGCCGAAGGCGCGGGCGGCTCGGTGGCAACCTCAGGCACAGGCGCTGGCGTCACCTCTCCAGGCGCATAGCGGAGCAGGGACGCGCTATCTTGATCGATGCTCACCGCCAGATCAGTCTCTGTGGCTGCGCTCGCAATCGTATGTTCCAAGATCAGTGGCTTGCCGATGAAAATATCCCGCACCCACTGGCCGGCGATAGAGCCTTTATATGTCAACGTTACGGTTACGTTCTGCAGGCTCGTAGTGGACTGCACGCCGATGCGCACTTCGCGCTCCCTCACGGTCAGGCTGAGCGCGCACTTCAGGTTCGCGGCCTGTGGCGGACCGATACGCTGAAGCGGATACCAGAATTGCGAAAAGCTCTTTGTTTCTCCGGGCGCAAGAAACGAGAAATCCGGCTGATTATCCGTATACACGCCGGCCATGAGCTCGATGTAAGGCCCATCGCTGTCGGTCAAACTGCGGTCCCATGCATAGCCAAACTCGTGATTGCCCCATGTCCATTGCTTCTTGCCGGGTGCGATGCGGTGGTCGGCGATGTGCAGCACACCCGCCTCGGCGCGGTGGTCATAGCCTCCGAAAAAATCTTCTTTTGTGGACGTGATCATGTAGCTGGTGGGCACCGGAATGTTTGCGTACCAGCTCAGATCATCCGGCGAGTAGGAGCCGTCGGGACGAAACTGAAGCGGCTGTTGTTCTTCAGGAACGCCATTCCGCACGCGCGCTGGGTAGTCCACGCCATAGTAGGGGCGGTCGCTGTGCGGGAATGCCGTAATCGCCCGCTTCGCATGATCGGCAACATAGCGGACATCCGGAGGGAAAAAGGACTGATATTTCTCATGCACGCGCGCCGCCGCGTTTGCCCACCACAGGAATGTTTGCTGGTATGGAGTGCGATTGTAGAGCCGGACCTTTAATTCAACCAGCGCTTTGTTCGGATGCAGGCACAGTCCGTGCATGCCTTTCATGCGCTGCATCGGATCGTGATCGCTGCACCAGATGGTCACAGAGCCGTCAGGATGCTGCTCGATTTCCGTTTCGACGGGCATGAAAGTGGCGGGCCGGTGATGCTGTGGCCAATTGAACTCGACTCCTCCGGAGACCCATGGCCCGGCTAGACCCACGAGCGCGGGCTTGATCACGTTCTGCCGGTAGAAGAAGTCATACCCATTCGTCTTATCGAGTCCAACATGGATACGGCCGCCGATCTGGGGCAGCACCATCAAACGCAGCCAGGGATTTTCGATGTGCACAGCATCCCACAAATGCTCGACTGGCGTTTCGGTAATGCGATCCACGAACGGGATCGGATAGACGCGCCCGCTGCTGCCTTGATAGACGCGGGTCTCCAGGAACATCGGATTGCGATCCGCCGGATGCGGCATGTAAGTGCGGAGCGCCACCGGTTGACGCCATGCTTTGACCGCACCCTTTTCTTCCGGAGGAGCCGGCGGTAGATGGAGCCGGAATGGTGGTAAAGCGGGCTTTCCAGGCATGTCTCAGACAAGATCGAACGGCGAGGTGCGGTAACGTACACGATCCTTGCATTCGCATGAGAGGCTGTCAAGTGAGTTCGCCCCCGCCTCTCCGAACCTCACCAACTTAGTCGGGAGGAGCACCGAGCGTTTCTGCGGCACATCGGCGCGGGCAGGAAATTGTGCTCATTCTTTAACGGCGCGTCGGCGCATCGTCAGGACCGGATACCACCTCGAGCTTGTAGCGCCTCTTCTGCACGTCGGACTGCTCCTTGCGCGCCGCCATCAGACGCTTCAGCACCGCCGGTATTTCCGCATTGCCGTCGGTCTTCCGCAGCGCGAGCATCAGGTGGTAGAGCGCCTGCTGATCGTTCGGATCGATAGAGAGGGCCTTCCGGCTGTAGTCGATTGCAAGCTTGGGATTCCCATTGCGAAGGGCAAGCGTGCTCAGCAGATTGAGGGCGTTCGACATCTTTGGATCCAGCGCGACAGCGCGCCTCGCGGCCGCTACCGCCTCGGCATGCTCGGAAGCACCCAAAGCATTCTGGTTCTCGGAGAGTGCTTCGGCCAACAAGTATTGTGTGAAGGCGTCCTTCGGGTGTGCCTTGGCCGCCGCTCGGAATGAGGAGAGCGCCCTGGCCGGCTTGTGCTGTTCAGAATCTGCAAGGCCTTCAGCCACACTGGCGATAGAGAGATTGGGATCGAGCCGGCTCACCGTCGCAAAGTCTTCCGTGGCGTTCGCGAAGTCGCCTTTCTCGCTCTCCAGAACAGCACGCGCAAGATAAAGGCGCGGCTCGTTTGGTGATTGTGTCAGGCCCGCATTCAGCATCTCGATACCCGCAGGAATCGAGCCGTGATTGTAAGAGAGCGTAGAAAACTGCAGATACGGCCCAATGCTCTTCGGATTTGCCTGTATTGCCTTGCGCAGCAGGTCGACTGCTCGCGGCGTATCGTTATTCGCCTCGTAGATATCAGCGGCCAGCGCCAGCACGTCTTCATCGGAAGAGGTCTCGAGCAGCGGGCCGAGCGTTGCCAGGGCATCCTGTCCATGGCCGGCACTCCACTGCGCGAGTGCAAGATTGTAGATTGCATTCGGCCGCCCCGAAGTCAGGGCGAGCGCGCGTTGCAGAACGGGGATCGCCGCTTCATACCGTTCAAGCGCGGCAAGGCACGACGCATATTCGTTCAATAACAACGGCTGACGATTGACGAGCGCTTCCGCTTGCTGAAAATGCGGGATTGCTTCGTCGCACTGCTTTGCTTTGTAGTCGACGACGGCCAGCATCGCATGGGTGGTTGGATCTTCGGGACGCAATGCCAGCACGCGCACGAGCAGGGGCTTCGCGCCCTCGCTCCCGATGCTGTATTCGATTTGTGCCGCGCCTTCCAGCGCCGGTAAATAGTTCGGCGCAAGGCTCAAAGCATGCTGGTAGGCCGCAAGTGCCGGTCGAGTCTGCTCCGTTCCTGCAAGAGCCATTCCGCGCAATGTCCAAAGACGCGAGTCATTTGGAGCCTTCTCGAGGGCAGCATTGGTCTGCCGAAGCGCGTCGTAGAAACGGCGGCTCTGTAATGACTCCACGATCGAGGTGGTCGCGTCCGGCACCTGCACCGTTCGAGCACGCTGTGCATGCGCGGAAAACGGCAGGCCAGGCAGGAAGCACAGAGCCAGAACGCCCGATCGAGAGATCGCAGAGCAGCGGTGACCTGCGACATACCTGGCTGAGTTGCCCAAAACGCTCATAGGACCAATCTAGTCTTCGCGCTACACCGGTTCGATCACATCGCGCTATTGTGACAGCGCCTGCGTGAGCCGAGGCTGCACATTATCGAAGAACACACCCTGAAACTGCCCCGGCTTCAGATGCGGCAGCTCCAGCCTGAACGAGTGCTGCACATCAGGAGCGATCTTCGAAAGATCTGCATAGAAGCCGACGAACGACGGACCATGCACCCGTGTTGAAGTATAGGCGCGGCTCAGCGCGAGCGGCCGACCATCAAGAGTCGCCGCAATCTTCATCGCATCGTCCGGCTCTGCAATTTGGATAAAGAGCAGCAGCCGTTCGGGCGCAAGCCAGGTTGTCTCGTAATCCTCCTTCGTCCAGGGAATTGGCCACGCTTTCTTTCGTGCTTCCAGTTGGGCGAAGATCTCCTGCGGGACCAGGAAGCTTCCGTGAAGCCTGCCTTCCGCATCGGGCGACAGCGTAATCTCCTGCGCTTGCCGGAAACGCCTTCCGGCGAAGCGCACCTTCGTGCTGACGTAGCGCCCGGCCTGCGCCGGTTGCACGTCCTCTCCATTGAGGGTCATCTTCCGGACGGCACTGGAGTCCGGAAGCAGAACTCCAATCTCCTGCTGCGATCCTGGTTCGCCGGCAGCATGCGTCAGGACAAGCGTGCCGTTCGTGAGCCTGGCGGATGGCGAGGAGGGGCCATCCGAGATTGCGTTGATTACGATCGGTTCTGACAAAGCAGGCGCCGGTGTTATTTCAAACACGGTCGCGCTCGTCCCGTCCAGCGTTAGCTGCACCTTATCACCGCGCTTCCATACTCCCGCGCCAGGGCTTCCGAGGATGTGGCCCTTGTTCGGATAGAGCTCTCGCAGCAGAAATGTATCTCCGTGTGTGAGCCCGATCGTGTCATCCAGATGAAGCATCGCAGGCAGCGAGCGGTAGTTCGGGTTGAACAGGAAGAGATATCCGCGGTTCCCGACGATCATCGAAGTCCCGTCGACGTGGCCCACCGCAGGCGGCTGCAGAATGGATCGCGTGTGACGGACGAATTCCTTGTTCTGCCGGGTCCAGTCGAGCCAGCCGCGAATCCAGGCCTTGTCGGCGGCGGAGAAGTGCTTTGCCTCTTCCGGATCGCGCGCCGGAATCATATCCACGACATTGTTCCAACCGCCTGTCGCGATCGAAGACAGAAAGGAGTAGCGAAACCCGAGATAGTCCCAATCCCGCGGACGATATCTCGTATACATCATCCGGACCTCCTGCGGATGCCCGCCCGTCTCTGCGTCCGGAGGAATATTCATCGAGCGCTCTGTCTGGTGCGTCGCGTAACCCGGTACAATCTCGGCTGGCGCGAACTGATAATTGCGATACCAGTAATTTACAAAGCGGGCTCTGTCCGCGGAGACGCGATCGAAATGTAGATCCGGATATGGCGTAAAGCTCTCCGGCTGCTCGTCGGTACCGGTGGGATGCGGATAACTCCCCGAAAGCCAGCTCCACGGTCCATACATCTGATAGGACTGACGGCCATCGATCACGATCTCCGGTACGGCCCGTCGCAAAGACTCCATCACGCGCCGCCAGCCAAACCACTGGGCGTAACTACTGCTGCCGGAAAGATTGAGCCAGGTGTAATCGAACGAATACCCCGCGATGCCCGTGCGCAGTTGAAAAGCGATAAGGTTGCGAATGAGATAGTCCTGAAAGCTGCGCGAAGCCAGCGTGGCATAAGTGAATTTCTCTCGCTTGCCTTCGACTAACCAGGAATGATCCTGGCCAAACGGTATTGAGGGATATACATAAGCAAGCAGACCCACGTGCCTGCTCTTTCCATAGGCGATCATGTCATGGATATCCGCGGGAACCGTATCCTTCGTGGGATCCCAGTCTCCGGTGCGAATCTTTTCACCCAGTCCCATCCACAAAACATATTCCCAGCTCCACGAATCAGCGCTCTTGGTGCGATCCGATAACTTCGAGTTCGCTGGAGCGTAGAGCAGCGTGCGTACACCTAACTGTGACGCTGTCTCGATGATGCGTTTGTACTCCGCCACACCTTTCCGAGTGCCAACATCGATCTGGTAGTCGTTCAGCGTCCATCCCACTTCCACACTGGTTGGCTCCGGCGCCGGATCGATAAGAAAGGCGCGCACGCAGTCCGTGTAGGCAGCAATCTCCGCGCGATCCATGCCGTCGTCGGGCGTGGCGGGCGGTGGCAACTTCCACTCAAGCGCCATCTCTCTCGGCATGCGGCGGCCGCTAAGCTTGTAAACACCCACACACGCAATATCGCTTGCAAATTCGCCCCATCCTGCATCCCAGTGCATTTCCGGGGCGTAGCCGATGTGCACGGATTGTCCGTTACGATCGACCTCGAGATAGGGATTCTGTATTGCAACCATGACTCCGCGATCTTGCGGCAGACGAAGAAATGCGCCGTAGTCCTGGCCGGGAAGCTTCTTCCTGCTCTCCGCTATATCCCAGCCGACCTGCGGATCATACGTGGAAGGGACATATGCCGAGCTGACCGGATCTGCCAAATCCAGGTCGATGGGCAGCATGCGATGCACCGTGAACTCCTTCAACGGAGCCCGCAGCACTCTGAGCTGCTTGGCGACAAAATGCCAGCTTGGAGCGATGCGGTAAACGGCTTCTACCCGATAACCGCCGAGCTGGTAGACATAGTCGATCTCGTCGCCGCTGGCTTGATGGATCTCTGGGCGGACATCGTCGCTCCGCAACGTGGAGTCTTCCAGTGTCAATGACCATCGGTCTGCGGCAAACTGTACGGTCGCGCCGGAGTCGATATCTTTAACCGACGTAAGTCCACGGTCGTTGAAACTCGCGACCGTGGAACGATTGCTGAGCGAGAGTGTCTCTGCCGGCGAGCACAACGGGCATACAAGAGCAGGGCAGAGAAACAACAGAAGGACCCGAACCAAATGGCGCATAGATTCCTTTAGCCACATGAGAAATAGAAAAGGGATGGGGCATGCGGAGATATCGCATGCCCCTTTTCACAATTTGTCCTCAGAAAGCGAACTTAGCGCCCAGTACGATGACGCGCGGCGTCTGCGTCGAAGTCGAGGTGCCGAAGTTTGTGCCGTCCTGAGCATTGCTGTCGACGCCGTTGAGATTTGGGCGGTTGAATAGGTTGATGAAGTCCCCACGCAGCTCAAGACTGTATCGTTCTGCAATGTTCGTAATCTTCTTCAACGCAAAATCGTTCTGCGCAAAGCCAGGATTCTGGAACTGATTCGATTTCTCATTGCCTTCCGATCCAATCGCCGGCAGCGAGAACTGTCCGCAATTGCTCAGATTGCCGCCTGCGCAATGGGTAAAGATGCCGCTCTTATACGCCTCGCGGCTGGTCGGCTGCTTGTAATTCGAGACGCTCGGAAAATCAAAGTTATTCCCGTCTGCATTGAAGTCACCGCTATCCGGCGCCAGCACAATATTGGAGCCCGTGGCCGGCTTCGAAGGATCGACCAACTGCGCATGGAAGGCTGCGCCCGTGTACACAGTGAATGGATTGCCTGACTGGAGAATCGTCGTACCGGAAAGGTTCCATCCGGAAGCGATGCGCCCCACCAGCCCATGCCCCTGGTTCACGCCGGGAAGCTCATAGCTCCAGCCGAGCGAAAAGCGATTGGGCGCATTCCACGGAGAGGGCCCGTAATAGCGGTCGTAGGGGTAGACGCCAGGATATGCCTGCCAGTCATCCTGAGAATCCGAGCGGGTATAGGAGGCTGTCAGCAGTCCACGTTGCGCAAATCGCCCCTTGATCGCAGCGATGAATGCGTTGTAGTTAGCGCGTGCGCCGTTGGTGGCATACGTGATCGAGCCAAAGCTGCTGTTCAACCGCGTCTGCACTCCGGTGCACGAGTTCGTATCTGGTGTCTCGGTGCACTGGATGTGCTGGACAAGATCGCCAGGATACAGGTTGACGTCCACGCCGTATGACGTCGCCGTGAGATTGCCGCCTCCAATCACCAGGTTTCCGGAGTGCGATCCAACATATCCGGCGCTCACCACCATCTCGTTGGTAAGCTGGCGTTCGACCGTGGCAGACCAGTTGAGCGTACGCGGCGAGGACATGTTTACATCCACACCGCCTACGCTGATGTTCGAGCCCACCACACCGCCCTTCGCGTCCAGCGGCGTGCCGACAAATGCGGGGTAAGGGAAGCCATACGGGTATTTGTTCTGTGTGCCATAGCCGAAGATCGGTGGAGCGGTCGAGCCGTCATTCTTGAACGTCGGCACAACAAAGCCCGGCGGATTGCCCTTCAGGCCATTTTCGCTGTTGCCCAGCGTCACGAAATCATGGAAGAGTCCGAAGCCGCCGCGGATCACCCACTTGCCATCACCGAATGGATCGTAGGCCACACCGGCACGCGGACTGAAGACCCAGTTCATGGAGTTGCTATAGACATGTCCCTGGACGCGCATGAATCCGTTCGTCACCTGCTCCTGCAGGTTCGCGCCGGAAGGCAGATGGAAATTCGCCAACGATGTATCTCCGGTGGGATACGCATTGCCGAAGTTGTCATAGCGGAGTCCGTAGTTCAGCGTCAGCTTGGGTGTCATCTTCCAGGTATCTTCTGCAAACGCTCCTGCTGTCGTCATGGCGTACTGATAGTTCCCCGGTTGCGGCTTGCCGGTCACGATGTTGTAGGACAGGCCGTTCTCTGAATAGGGCTTGTTGTTGATGAGGTCGATCATGTTGTTGTAAGAGAGATTCGGAATTCCATACGCGCCCGCAAAGAGCGCGAGATCGTCGCCGTGCCAGCCTTCATAGCCGAACTTGAAACTGTGCCCGCCGTGAATCTTCGTCAGCACATCGCGCCAGTGATAGCTGTGCTGGATGAAATCACCCTGAGCAAAGCCGTTCCCGAATCCGACGCCAAGCTGACTCACGCTCACGATCGGGACAGTAAAGGTACCTGTCTTGTTGGCAAATCCCTCGATGCGGTTGTATCCAAAAAAAGCTTCATTCAACAGGCTGGGCGAAAAGGTATGCGTCTCGTTGACCTGCAGCGATGCGCCATAGTCGGAGCTGGTTGTTGCGAAGGCGGGACGCACCGCCGGTGCGCCGGAATTGATCGTGTTGCGGATGAAATTCCCGTAGATCCGGTCTTTGCTGAAGTACTTGTCGATACGCAGGTTCCACTGCTTCGCGTTGTTGAAGCTGGACGAGTTGAAATTCCCGTGGTCGAAGACCGGTGTATTACAGGGAATGTTGTCGGTGCTGGGAGTATTGCATCCCGTATTTGCGGCCAGGTTCTGCGGACCGAAGGCGTCGATTGCCCTCGCGGCAATACCTGTGGTAGTCGCACCGCTAGGCTTGTACTTCGCCATCAGCTCCACTTCCGGCGAGTTCGGCCGCACAGACTGAGCGAAGCCCAGGAAAGCGGGGTCTTCGTAGGTCTGAACCTGGTTTCCATTGGAAATCAGCGACAGATACGGTTCGATCGAGAAGAAGAAGAACAGCTTGTGATTCGGCACAATGGGACCGCCAATCCCGAACGACATGTTGTTTGTGTGGTAGGGATTCTCTTTCTGCGGCTGGGGCACTCCGAACTCGCCGCGCGCATTCAATCCCTGGTAGTTGTAATACTCGCTCGCAAAGCCGTGATACTGGTCGGTGCCCGACCTCGTCGTCATCACGGTCTGGATCGAGCTCGCCCGGCCAAAGTCGACGTTGTACGTATTCGTCTGCACGCTCATCTCGGAGACCGCATCGACATTGGGCGTCAGGTTCAATACGCCGGGACGAATACTGCTCGTCACATCCAGGCCGTCAACGATGTACTGATTGCCGTTCTGTCCGCGCCCGTTTGCGCTCGCGTCGATGGTATTTTCCGGATTGAAGTTCGTCGAAGTGCCGGTGCCCAGCCCGGTGACACCAGGAGTCAATCCCATCAGAGCCGTTGGATTGCGCGCGAAAAGCGGCAGATTTTGCAGGGCCTGCGTGTCCAGTGTCTGCTCATTGCGGCTGTCGGAAGTGTCGAGCAGGGGAGCCTGCGAGGTAACCGTTACACTCGTCGCGCCTTTCGCAATCGAGAGCTGGACCGGCACGTTCCGTGTTTCCGCGGTAGTGAGTGTGAAGCTCACCTGTGCCGGCGAAAAGCCTGCAGCGGTCGCGGTCAGAACATATGGACCGGGAGCAAGACTGGCAAAGCGGTAGACTCCGGAGGCGTCCGTCGTCGCTTGCTGGGAAACATTGGTATCGCTGTTAGTGAGCGAGACGACGGCTTGGGCGACGAACGCGTTCGACGTATCCTGCACGGTGCCTTGCACACTGGCGGAGAACTGCGCGTAGAGCGGGCTGGTGGCCAGCAGTAGGAGAAGGAGTAATCGAAAGGATACTGCAAGCGGTTTCATTTTTGCCTCCAGAAACGTACACAACCGGCCCGTGGGTGAAAAGGCCATATTTTTCCGTCTGCGTCTTGAAAGCGCGCAGCGGGGATCTCGGATAAACAACCGAAGCGAGACTACCGACCGTGATCGGCTTATGCATGAGCCGATGCGACTACTCGTCGAGTAGTCCAAATGGACCACCACCCCGGTCAAAGGCTTGTGAGCAGAGAATCAAGACCGTAGACTCAGGCGCAACACTCATGCTCAAACGGCGAGTTCGCGGACGGATCTATCGGTGGCTACTGCCGATGGCGTTCCCGTGCATTCTCATTTGTGGATGCTACAGACAAACGCACGACCGCATCGCTGTCATCCCACGCACCACGGGAAGAATTGTCTGGGAGTCGCTTCACACCGGGGTCGAAGCTGCGGGCTACACGGACGGAATCCGAATTTACTGGAATGCACCGACGCGCCAGGATGATGTAGGCGGGCAGATCGCGCTCATCGATCGTCTTGTCGCCCGAGGCGGATTGCAGGGCATCGTGATCGCCCCTGACCAGTCACTGGCGCTTATCACCCCTGTTCGGCGAGCCGTCGCCCACGGCATTCCCGTGGTCATCCTCGGGTCCCCGCTGCTGACTCCGCCGTCCGGCAAGCTGGTCTATGTTCTGAATGATGAAGAGGAAGCAGGCCGGATCGCCGCGCGCCGTGTTGCCGCGATTCTGCATGGCAAAGGGACGGTCGCGATTCTCGGAATCAATCCCGATATCGCGGGAATACTTCGGCGCGCGCGCAGCTTTGAGGCGCTGCTTGTTCAGTCTTATCCAGACATCCACGTCATCGACAAGCGAGTCGGCTCATTCAATGTGCCGCATGAGCAGCAGGTAGCAGAAGAGACGCTGAAAGCGGCGCCGCATCTCGATTCCATTCTCACCTTGAGCGCCTCCACAACCGAGGGGGTGCTCTCGACCATCGGCAGCAATCCGGAGTACAGCGGCATCAAAGTGGTCGGCTTCGATCCCGACCCGGTTGAGTTCAACTCTCCCAATCTGGATTCCCTGGTTCTTGAAAATATGCCGGGGATGGGCGCCTGCGCGATCAACATCATCCGCGACCTTCAGGCAGGGAAGACCGTGCCGTCGCGAATTGAAATGGAGCCGATGCTGGTGACGCGGGAGAATGTGCGCTCGGCACAGGTGCGGCAATGGAGCTCCACTGACTTCCGGCCCGGGCCACACAGGAATTGGGGTAGAAGTTGAACATCCTCCACATGGACCGTCGCCGCACGCTCATCGCACTTATTGCAGGTGCTCTTGCCATAGCCGCGGCACTCGGCATTCGCGCATATCTGATCAGCCCGACAAGAGGATTGCCGGAAAGAGATGCATTTGCGCAGAAGCACGCTGACGATTGGCAGGCATTTGGCGGGACTTGGGAGGTAAGCGGCGACAGCCTTCGCAATAGCTCCGATGATCGCGGCGCCAAATTACTGACCGGCTCGCCTCATTGGAACAACTATTCGATTGAGGCGGACCTGATGCTTCTGGGCGGCGGTGGAGACGCCGGTCTCATCCTCCGCTCCAGCGACGAAGAAGAAGGCGTGGACGCGTACTACGGCTATTACGCCGGCCTCAGAAGCTACGACAATAACCTGGTACTCGGCCGCGCGGAGTATGGCTGGACGGAAGCATTAACCCCGTTGGATCCGGCGGCTGGTCACATAGTCGCGCTTCGCTGGTATCACCTGAAACTAGTGGCGTATGACTGTCAGATCGCAGCGGCCGTTACACTTCCTTCGAATCCCGCGGCTGTCACCGTTTCTACTGTCTCTGATCCCGATTGCATCCGTGCCGGTCGCGCCGGCCTGCGCTCCTATGCATCCGGCGGCCTATGGCGCAACGTCGTGATCCGTCAAGCAAACCGGCAGGACCTTGCCGCCATGGTAGCCGAGCGGGATGCAACCAATCGTTCCGCAGTCGATCCACGACCAGCAAGCGCAGCCGGGGCGACACAGCAATTTTCACCTCCTGCTCCCCGCTCCGATACCTTCACCTTCCACGCAAGCTCTCATACTCAATCCATCAGCAGCCTGCGGCTCACCAGTTCTGCAGCGCCAGCCATCGCAACGATACGTGGCAGTGTTGTGCTGACTGCGCCGTTGATCGTGCAGGATTCCACCGGCGGAGTCTCGGTTCCGCAGCCGGCATCTTCGCCTCTGCTCAAACTCGGCGATCAGGTTGAAGTCAGCGGATCAGTGCGGCAGAACGACTTCAGTTCCACGCTGGAGCACGCAAAGGTTCGCGTGCTGTGGGAGGGCACACCAGTGCCGCCGGTGATGGTCTCCGCTTCTCAAGCGGCAACCGGCGCGTTTGATGCAATGTTTGTGGAAGTCGAAGGACGTCTGCGCAGCAAGGCCTACGGCCCGGGGAATACTCTGGTCTTCACCTTCGATGCCGGGCCTCAGTCTTTTGGTGCGATCATGACCCGCGGTCGCGCAGACTACTTGTTCAACAAGCTCAAGCTCAACAGCCTGCTGCGCATGCGCGGCGTCATCATTGTGGACCCCGCATTCACCAGAAACGCAACGCCCTTTGTCCTGCTCCTGCGTTCAGCCGATGACGTCGATGTGCTCGCAGGACCGCCGTGGTGGAGCGCGCGCCATCTGATCGCCGCGGCGTTCGCATTGCTGCTGCTCACGCTTGCCGGCAATTTACTCTACGGACGCGTCGAGCGCTGGCGCCTGCGAGCGGTGCTGGAAGAGCGCGAGCGCATGGCACATGAGATTCACGACACGCTCGCGCAGAGTTTCGCAGGTATTGGTTTTCAGCTCGAGGCCATCCGCAGCGGCATTCCCGGTGAAATGCGCGCCACACACCAGCAGCTTGATCTCGCCAGCGATCTCGTGCATCACAGCCACATCGAGGCTCGTCGCAGTATCACAACGCTTCGCCCGGATGGTCTCGAATCCGAAGACCTGCTCGCCGGCTTGAGCGCGTGCGTGCAGCGCATGGCGGAAGGCGGGGCAGTGCAGGTACGGACCGCCTCGCATGGCGAAACGCGCAGTGTGCCGCCGCGCATCTCCTGCACGCTCTATCGCATCGGCCAGGAAGCCATCGCCAATGCAATCCAGCATGCCCATCCATCCACCATCACCCTCTCACTCGAATATACGAAGGACATCGTGAGGCTGGGCATCCGGGATGATGGCTATGGCTTCACGCCCGGAGGAGAGATGCATGGCTTCGGCGTGCCCGGAATGCGAAAGCGCGCCGACCGGATTGCAGCACAATTCGAAATGACCAGCACACCTGGACAGGGAACGTCCATTTGTGTCACCGCCGCTATTCCGCCGCCGGTCACGTGGTCTTCCTGGCCGAAAATCCTGATCAGTTATCTCAAGGAGTCTCGCCGTCATGTCACACCATTCAAAGTCTCCCATTAAGGTCCTCATCGTGGACGACCACCCCGTGGTGCGCGCCGGATTGACCAGCATGCTCGGCACACAGCCGGACCTTGAAGTGCTCGGCGCGTCATCCAGCGGCGAAGAGGCGATGGAGACGATGCGCACACGCGATCCCGACGTGCTGCTGCTCGATCTCAGAATGCCGGGCATGAGCGGTATCGATACGCTGCACGCCATGGCGCGTTCGCGCAGCCGCGCGCGAGCGATCGTGCTTACCAGTTTTGAGACCGACGAGGATATCTATCGTGCCTTCCAGGCCGGAGCACAGGGTTATCTTTTGAAAGACACCTCGCTCAAAAGGATGGTGGAAGCCATCGCGACCGTTCATTCGGGAAAGCGGTATGTTCCCGGCCACATCGCGACTCGCCTTGCCGAACGCATGATGCGCACCGACCTTTCCGCGCGCGAACTCGAAATACTCAAGCTGCTGGCCAAGGGCCTGACCAACAAAGAAATCGGCCGGATACTCGGCATCAGCGACAACACGGTACGCAATCACGTCAACAGCATCATCGAAAAACTCGAAGTCTCCGACCGCACCGAAGCTGCCACGACTGCGATCCATCGCGGCATCATCGAAGTGGGTGAATGAGCTCCGGGCCGTCGCGAAGCTTAGAAATCCAATCGCATCGATACCTGACCTGTACGTGCACCGCCAAAATCAGATCCGATCGTGTCTGTGATAAAGCCGAAGCTCGGCGAGCTGATGTTGACATTCGGATCGCCCAGGTTGGTGTGGTTGAGAACGTTTGTAAATGTTCCCTCTGCTCGGAACTGCACACGTTCGGTAATCCGGAAAACCTTGCTCACTCCGGATGAGAGATTGACCGTTCCCGGTGCGACGATAGACCCAACGCGAGCGTTGCCGAAGCGCCCGATCGGCGGAGGTGACCCGGAACCGCTGCCGGTTGTGCAGGCATTTCCGGGCTGCCATCCAGGATCGCCAGGGCAGGTGAAAGCTGTAGCATTGACCCAATTCAGACGTCCGCGGTGTGCCGGATTCAGGGAGACGCTATTCACGCGATCGGGATACTGATTGCGGTGCCCGCCGTCGAAGCCAGTATTGGTGCCGTCGAGACCCGAGCCTGTGCCCGAAGGATCGCCCTGGCCGTCTGGAAAGTACGGTGACTCGAAGGGGCCAGACTGCCAGAGGAAGATGTTTGAAAGCCGCCATCCACCTGCGACGAGATCGGCGACTCGCGATATAGATGAGCCAAACTGGCGTCCATGACCAAATGGCAGATCGTAAACCATGGTGGTGTTCCAGCGGTGACGCCGCGTCCCGTACACATTGCCGTAATCAACATAACGGGCGAGGATCGATGTTGCGCGACTGCCTCCGGTCTCTCCGGCGAATCCCCCATTGTTCGCCGGGCCCTGGTTATCCGCGAGCGCTTTGGCGAAGGTATAGGTGGAGTCAAACTCGAAGCCGCTCTGGAAGCGCCGCAGGCCCTCGACCTGCAGCGAGTGATAGTTTGAATTGGCGCCCGTGGCGCGCGTGTTGATGCGACCCCAGTTCGGAAAGAGTCGCGCGCTGAAGGGCTGATCGGCAGCCGAGACAGTGTTGGAGAAGGGAAGAGTGTTCTCGTCCGGAGCCCAGACAAGCTGATGTGTGACAGAGCCGATGTAGGAAAGCCGCGCGGCGTAGCCGGTGCCGATAGAACGGTCCACGCTGAGCGACCACTGCTCGGTGTAGGGATCCTTCCAATTCGTGCTGTTTGCGGTGCCAAAATAATCCTGTCCGTAGCATGTAGAGCAGCCGCCATTGCCGGCACCCGCATAGATATTCGGCCATTGGTAGCCGATCGTATGCGTATTGGTATTGAGCGTATTGGTGTACTGCGTGGTCTGGGCTTGCAGTGTGCCGGTGAGCGAATAGAAGTTTCCGCCGAGCACCGTGATGTTGTACATGCCAAAGCCGCCGCGCACTGCCGTCTTATCGTCGCCGAACGGCCGCCACGCGAATCCGAGTCGCGGCATAAAGCGCAGCTTGGGGTAGTGCTTCAGTCCCGAAGGAAAGTTGGCCTGGCTGTTGGTGAGCACAGGCATGCAGGGTGAGCCGTTGATGACCGAGCCGCCTGACGTGGTGCCGTAGGGCGTGCAGGCATTCGCACTGGCGAGAAAGCTGGTCGCCAACAGCTTCGCTGCGCCGTCCGGATAGATGACGGACCCGGACCTGGCGATTGCCGGATTAAAGTTGCCAATGTCTCCGTGGACGTCATAGTAGCCGGGATGCAATTCGTAACGAAGTCCGTAGCTTAAAGTCAGATTTGGCGTCGCCTTCCACTGGTCCTGGCCGAAGAAGTGATAGTGGGTCGACTTGCCATCGTTGTCTTCCTGCACCACGTCATAGAACGTCTGATAGGGAAGACCGAGGAGAAAGTCCGCGAAATCGACCCCGGTGAACAGGCCGGAACTGTTGCTGGTGTTGTATTGAAAGGTGCCGTAGTTATCGGAGCCGTTGAAGCCCAGCGGCGTGATCGCCTCCAACGTGCGGATGTCCAGCCCGAAGCGAAGCTGATGCGCTCCCAGCGACCAACTCAGCGCGTCGGTGTAAACGTAGGTGTTGGATTTGGTGAGAGAACTCAGGCGATCAGCGTCCAGGCTGCTGACGTTATTGAAGTCGACCTCCGGAATGCCGTTGTAAAAGAGGTTCTGCAGCCCGTTCAGCCCCAGGCCTTCCGTAAAAGTCTTTCCGTCGAAACTGTTCGTTCTGCCGCTCGTGTAGCGGGTAAATCCAAATCCGAATTCGTTGATCACGTGCGGCGTAAGTGTGTAATTCGCGCTGATCTTGAGAACTCGCGACTGATTCGAGTCTTGCGCCGAAGGAACCGCGAGCGGCTCCGGGAAATTGATAGGAAAGTTCTTCCAGGTGAACCTGCCCCACAGCAGGAACTTCTGATTCGAACCAAAGTATTGGTCCGCGCGTATGTCAAATTGATCAGAGTGGCCGCTGGAATCCTTGTTCACAATATAGTTCGCCACATCATCGTCGGTGTAAGCATTCGGGTCGCCGACATTCGGATTGGGATAGAACTGCAGCATCTTCTGCGCTGCCGCGTTGATCGTAGGCAGCTTGGTACCATAGCTCCCGCCGGTGAATGGATTTGTGAGACCGGTGAAGCCTTCTGACGCATATCTCGAAAAGTCGCCCTGCTTCATCAGAACGCTGGGCACCTTGTAGGCCTTTGTATCCTGCGAAGGATGCCGCCAACCCTCGTAGGCGCCGAAGATAAATGTCCGGTTGTGCCCGTTGTAGAAGTGAGGGATCACCACGGGACCGCCGAAGCTACCGCCGTAGGTATTTGCAACCAGCTTGGGTTTCGAGGTAGTTGTCGGGTATGTGTAGGGGATTGCATCAAACGCCGCGTTCTGGTGATACCAGAATGCGGAGCCGTGGATCGTGTTGGTGCCTGCCTTGCTAACGACGGTGACCTCACCCGGCTGTCCGAACTCTGCATTATTGAGAGCGCCGTCAGTCCTCAGCTCGGAGATGGATTCGCTCGATGGGAACGCATCCGCAATTGGAGAGTTGCTGTTTGCGCCCTGGACTGTAATGCCATCTACTGAAACCTCAGTCTGGAAGGGAAGTCCGCCCTGCAGTGAAAAGCTCCCGTGATCGGCTTGCACGCCGGGCAACGTACCGATAATGTTGAGCGCGCTGGTTCCATTCTCACTGGCGCGGGTGTTTACCGGTAGATTCGCAACGTCGGCCGCGTTATAGACCCCGCTGATCGTCGGGTTCTCGGTATTGATCGCGCTCAGTGTTTCGCCGGAGACGTTCACCTGCTGCTGGACGCTCCCTACGGGCAGCGCTGCATCCACGCGCAATTGCTGGCGCGCAGCCAGGGCTAAGTCGGTTGCGGACCATTTCTGAAACCCATTCGCCGTTACCTGGACTGAATACTGCCCGGCCTTCGAGTCAATGAATTCATAGTTTCCGGAAGCATCGGTGACCGCGCTGCGCGTCGCGCCGTCCCCTATGTTGGTCAGCGTAACGGTCGCGCCGGGAAGCACAGCCCCGGCCGAGTCGCGAACCGTCCCGATGATACTTCCCTGGATGGACTGCGCGTAGGTTGCTGATGGTAAAAATCCGGCGATGAGCAATCCAGCAAGAAGCGCAATCACCCGCAACATATGCAAGCGGATCAACCCCGAGTTATGTGACATACCAGCTTCCTCCGCAAAAATGAAACCACGCCTGTGTCTATTTGTGCCGTCCTGCACAAACCGTCGCGTTGTCGGCCTCGCCATCGCAGCCGGGTCATCCGCGTAGAAACTTAGCTGGCATTCAGAAGTGGAACTGAGGTCCGGAGACAGTTCCAGCAGCAGCCTGCCTGGCCACGTGTCGTGGAGGTCCCGCCTCGGTGTGAGGCCTTTCTGGATGAAACATAGCGGTTCAGTCCGAATTGCCGTTATCGAGATTCGGCAAAAGGAGCGGAGTCAGTGGGGCCGGACCAGGGTGTCAGAGGGCCTCTCGCCGAAAAGCCTTTTGTAATCACAGGCGAACTGGCTGGGATTCCAGAAACCCCATTGGGCGGCAAGGTCCTGCACCTCGGCAGAGGGATGCTGCGGCGCGCGCAGTGCCCGCCTGACCCCATTGAGCCGCAGTGTGCGCAGATAAGCGCTGGGACTGATTCCGCATACATCCTGAAATGCATACTGCAAGGTGCGGCGACTCACATGGAAGGTCTGGCAAAGCTGAGGAATGGAAACGGATTCATCCTTATGCGCCAGCGCAAAATCGCGAACTCGATGCACGAGGCGATATCGCCCTGTGTACGTGAGCGAAGGAAAATCAGGGGCTATCCCCGCCATACAGTTGGACGTGATCAGGCCCAGCAGTTCATCCCTCAGTGCATCACGGGCCTGTTCGCAGTTGATCCACACGCCGCGATGCTGAAACAGCGAGAGCAGGATCGCCTCCAACCGGCTGCGCTCCGCGCGGCAACTATGGAGAATCTCACAATCCAAGACGGACGGAGACAGCTCGCTACGTTGCGTCTCTGCAACATAATTCAGCAGGAGTTGCTTCTCGACCACCAGCCCAAAGATACGAAAAGAAGATGGCGTGAGCAGCTCAAATTTCACCCCGCCTGGACGCAATGCAATATCGCTCATATCCAGAGCCCGCAAGCCAATCCGGCCCGGAGGGCCGCCAGTCACCGGAATTCCGAACCAAACGGATCCCGGCCACACTTCGCAGCTTTGCCGCACTGCATGGCTGGTTGTTTCTTCGAAGATCTGCATCTCTGGGCCTAGCCACAGCTCGCGCAGCGTCCCTCGAAATCGACCAGGCGCCAGTTGGTCATAGGCCTGCTTCCAGCCAGTCAAATTGGCCGCATGATCATCGGCATCCGTGGCAATCGATACGCGAATACCGTTCGTAGATTCCTGGGCATGCATAGGCTCATCCGCCCAAACCAATGCTTGCATCTCCTGAAAGGCGTGTGTTCGAAGATTATGCCTTCGGCCACAGCGACAAACAAATGAATTTTGCGCAAGAAAGTGAGGACGTGGCGCAAACTGCTCCAACAACACGATGTTCTGCGGTTTACCATCATCGCGTCCGCAGTTGCTGAGCGCGCCGCCGATCGGGAGCCCCTCGTCGCAGTGACCGGCGCCGACTTGCGATGCAGCATTTTGCCGAATTCCACTACTGGAATGACGCCTATTTGCCTATCCTAGGCAAATCCTGCCTGGGATAGGCAAAGGACCGTGACGCCGGAGGAGTGACACTTGGACGAGCGCAGCCACCTGAAGGCCACGCTGGGCACCCTACAACTGTGGGCGATCGCTGTTGGCCTCGTCATATCGGGCGAATATTTCGGGTGGAGCTACGGATGGGCGCATGCCGGTACGCTCGGCTTCTTGATAACCACATTGTTCATCGCGGCAATGTACACCGCCTTCATCTTTTCGTTCACTGAGCTGACCACATCCATACCGCACGCGGGAGGTCCGTTTGCCTATGCACTGCGGGCACTCGGCCCGTCAGGCGCTTACCTCGCCGGCGCGGCCACGCTGATCGAATTCGTCTTTGCGCCACCCGCTATCGCGCTCGCCATTGGCGCGTATCTCAATGTGCAGTTTCCTTCGTTGTCTCCGCGAACAGCAGCCGTGCTGGCTTATCTGGTTTTCATGCTGCTCAACATCTTAGGCGTTCAGATTGCCGCCACCTTCGAAGTGATTGTCACGGTGCTCGCGATTGCAGAATTGCTTGTCTTCATGATGGTGGTATCTCCCGGTTCGCATCTCCATAACTTCCTGAGCCATGGATGGGGTGGCAGTGAGCACTTTTCTCCGCATCTCCTCGGAGGAATGTTTGCTGCCGTTCCGTTCGCCATCTGGTTTTTTCTCGCCATCGAGGGCGTAGCAATGGCTGCGGAGGAGGTCCGAGACCCCAAGCGCTCCATACCGATTGCTTATCTTTCCGGCATCGGCACGCTGCTGCTGCTTGCGCTCGGCGTCATGTACTTTGCCGGATCTGTCGGGGATTGGCGCGTGCTGGCTAACATCAATGACCCGCTGCCGCAGGCCATGAAGCTGATCGTCGGCGCTCGCAGCGGCTGGTTGCACATGCTGGTTTGGCTGGGGCTCTTCGGCCTTATCGCTTCATTCCACGGCATCATCCTCGGGTATTCACGTCAGATATTCGCGCTTGCGCGCGCCGGGTTTTTGCCCAGGTTTCTGGCGGCAATCCATCTCAGGTTTGAAACGCCATGGGTTGCTATCCTCGCTGGCGGTGTAGTTGGAATTGCGGCCATTTTCAGTGACAACATAATTCATTTTGGCGGACAGCCGCTTACAGCAAACATTGTGACGGTTTCGGCACTCGGCGCGCTTCTCATGTACATCGTCAGCATGGTTTCACTCATTCGGCTGCGTCAGCGCGAGCCCGATCTGCCGCGGCCATTCCGCGCCATCGGATATCCATATATGCCCGCATGGACCTTGTTCAGCGCGTCAATTGCCCTAGGCAGCCTGGTGTATTACAACCCTCTGGTCTCCTTGCTCTTCGTTCTCCTGCTTGCGATTGGTTACATTTTTTACCGCCTGCGCTGCAGGATAGTTGTCGGTACAGAACCGCAGGCTGCGGGTAACCCTATTCAATAGGGGGAATAGCGTTCTTTGTGTCGCATTCAAGCATAGAAAGGCATGCAGACATGTCTAGCGTTCAACTGAGTGACACGTCTCGAGTGTCCGGGATGCTCGGAGTAGATGAACTGGAAGGCCTCGTCCGGCGAGACGAGGTTCGCACCGTGATCGTTGCCTTTACGGATCACTGTGGACGCTTGATTGGAAAACGATTTGACGCCGAAGCATTCCTCGAAACCGTAACCGACCATGGCACGCATGTGTGTGACTATCTGCTGGCAAACGATATGGAAATGGCGCCCGTCAGCGGATATCGGTTCACCAGTTGGCAGAGTGGCTATGGCGATCTGCTTCTGGCGCCGGACCTGAACACTCTGCGTGTCACAAGCTGGTTGGAGAAGACGGCTCTGGTTTTGTGTGATGCCCGAAGTGAAAAAACCGGGGAACTCATTGCCGTCGCACCCCGCTCGATCCTGCAGCGACAATTGGAGCGAGCTCGCGAGTTGTCGCTCGCGAGTGTGCTCGCCTCTGAATTGGAATACTACCTGTTCCTGAACAGCTATCGCGATGCCGCAATGAAGGACTATGCCGGCTTGGAAGGGGCGGGCTGGTATTCGGAGGATTATCACATCCTCCAGGGAACGCGGAACGAGAACTACACGGCTTCGGTCCGGCACCATCTCAAGCTTTCCGGAGTTCCCGTCGAAAGCTCCAAGGGTGAATGGGGTATTGGTCAACACGAACTCAACATCGTCCATGCAGAAGCATTGGAGATGGCGGACCGTCACGTCGTCTACAAACAGTGCCTGAAGGAAGTGGCGGAACAGATGGGACTGAGCGTCAGCTTCATGGCGAAAGTTGCCACTGGCGCCGCTGGATCCAGTTGTCATATCCATCTCAGTCTGTGGCGGAACGGCGTCAATGCCTTTGTCGGTGATGAGTCATGTGGGCCGGTAAAGTGCTCGAACATATTTCGTTGGTTCCTGGGCGGCTGGATCCACCATGTACCGGAGGTGATGGTGTTCTATGCGCCGACAGTGAATTCGTATAAGCGTTATGTCGAAGGCTCGTGGGCGCCAACCCGCATCGCGTGGAGTTACGACAACCGCACTGCCGGATTTCGCATAGTCGGCCGGGAACAAAGTCTGCACATCGAGTGTCGAATCCCGGGCGCGGATTGCAATCCTTACCTCGCCTTCGCCGCGGCTTTGGCATCGGGACTCGATGGGATTGCGGAAAAGATCGAGCCTCCGGAAAGCATCTCAGGCGATCTCTATGGTGCAACCGATGCTCACCGGGTTCCCAGCACGCTAGGTGACGCGGTTCAGCATTTCGCTAAGAGCGACTTCGCGCAGAAAGCATTTGGCGAAGAAGTGGTGACGCACTATACGCATTTCTTTGAAACCGAACAAAAGGCGTTCAATGGCGCAGTGACGGACTGGGAACGCAGGCGATATTTCGAGAGAATCTGACGGAGGTAAGGGAATCGTGAGACTCGAAAATAAGGTAGCTCTGATTACCGGCGCCTCCAGCGGCATCGGCCGCGAGGCTGCATTGTTGTTTGCAAGCGAGGGCGCCAGTGTAGTCGCGGCCGACGTCGATGATAAGGGCGGCAACGAGACGGTAGCGATGATACAGCGGCAGAACGGAAAAGCTGCCTACGTTCGTGCGGACGTTTCCCAGGCAGCAGATTGTGAGCGCATGATCGCAGTTGCCGAAGAACAGTTTGGCAAGCTGAATGTGCTATTCAACAATGCCGGCATCATGCATGCCCAGGATGATGATGCGATTTCGACTGAAGAAAAGGTCTGGGATATCACGATGAACATCAACGCCAAGGGGGTGTTCCTCGGATGTAAATATGGCATCCCCGCGTTACGTCGAGCGGGTGGCGGCTCAATCGTGAATACGGCCTCTTTTGTGGCGCTCCTCGGAGCGGCGACTCCCCAGATCGCATATACCGCAAGCAAGGGTGCTGTGCTGGCGTTGACGCGTGAGCTCGCAGTGGTCCATGCGCGGGAGAACATCCGGGTAAACGCATTATGTCCGGGGCCGCTCCGAACCGAGCTGCTGATGAAGTTCCTCGACACGGAACAGAAACGAAACCGGCGGCTTGTCCATATCCCGATCGGCCGTTTCGGTGAGGCGGTAGAGATCGCGCGCGCCGCGTTGTTTCTGGCATCCGATGAGTCTTCGTTCATTACAGGCACTGAATTCCTGGTTGACGGCGGCATCGCCGCCGCATACGTAACTCCTGAGTGATCATGTCGCAGAATGCCGCTGCTAATTTCTCTCGCATCCAGACAGTGAGTCCCATCGATGGCTCCGTGTATGTAGAACGTCCGCTCGCATCTGATGCGGGAATTGAAGCCACGCTGGCAAAGGCAAAGAACAGCCAACGTGAGTGGAAGCTGGTCCCGATCTCCGAGCGTGCCGCTATCTGTAGGCGAGCTGTGGCCTCGCTGGTGGAGCGCGCCCCCCAGCTTGGCACGGAGCTTACCTGGCAGATGGGCCGCCCGATTCGTTACAGCCCGATGGAGATTCGGAACGGCTTTCAGGAACGGGCGCTGTACATGATTGACATCGCCGAAGCAGAGCTTGCGGACTGTGAGATTGAGCCAAAGGACAACTTTCGCCGCTTCATCCGGAACGAGCCTGTAGGTTTGGTTCTCGCTCTCATGCCATGGAATTATCCCTACTTATGCTCCGTCAACGTCGTAATTCCGGCAATCATGGCGGGCAATAGCGTGGTACTCAAGCCCGCGCCGCAAACCCCGCTCATAGCCGAAAGATATGCTGAAGCCTTCAGCGAGGCTGGCCTGCCAGAGGGCATTTTCCAGTTCCTGCATCTGGCTCACGATCAGGTGGAACGGATCATTCGCGATCCACGTGTCGGCTTCGCCGCATTCACCGGTTCAGTGAATGGTGGACGCAGCATACAGCGGGCAAGAGGAGAGCGTTTTATCGGAGCAGGCCTGGAGTTGGGTGGAAAGGATCCGGCATACGTCCGCGCCGATGCTTTTCTGGAGCAAACCGTCGAGAACCTGGTGGACGGCGTGTTCTTCAACTCGGGGCAATCCTGCTGTGCGGTCGAACGGATCTACGTTCATCAGGATGTTTGGGAAAAATTTGTTGAGGGCTTTGTCGAGCTTACGAAGAAATATGTGTTGGACAATCCTCTGGATCCCGCGACAACTCTGGGTCCGGTGATCAGCGAGCGAGCGGCCGCCTCCGTCCGTTCAAAAGTGGAAGAGGCTGTACACAAAGGAGCGCGGCATTTACTGGACACTTCGCTATTCCCAGGGAACAAGCCAGGCACTCCTTATGTGGCGCCTCAGGTTCTTGTGAATGTCGACCATGGAATGCAGGTGATGACAGAAGAGACCTTTGGCCCAGTAGCGCCGCTGATGCGGGTGAAGGACGATGCAGAGGCCGTTGCCCTGATGAATGACAGTCGGTATGGTCTCACCGCCTCGGTGTGGACAGCGGACGTTGACGCCGCAATTCGAATTGGAAGCAGCATAGAAAGCGGCACCTGCTTCATGAATCGCTGTGATTATGTTGACCCTGCGCTCCCGTGGACTGGCATCAAGGATTCAGGACATGGCTGTAGCCTCTCTCGGCGCGGATATGTCTCGCTCACCCAGCCGAAGTCATTCCACCTGCGACTTACTCTGTGAGCTGTAGGTGACGTGTCCATTTCGCTCCTATGCTTTGAGTTCCGCGAGCCACCGCAATGCGTGGAGGCTTGGCATGAAGCAATACTCTCCGCCGCGTGTGACCACGAACCGGGGCAAACCTTGGAGGCGCATTCGAACAGGACGCCTCGGCACGTCGAAGACTCCGGTACCATCGCCCGCGCCGGATATGGGGTCCACCCCTGATGTTCCCCCGAAAAAAGCACTGTCGTTCATCCACTCAGATTGAACGAACTCGAATTGACGGCCGATGTGGGCGCCGACGAAGGCAAACATTAACCCGCGGTCCACGCCATCATCTTCCAAAACATCCGGTGGAAGAGGAGGGCCATAGGCGGTTCCCCTGCGTATCATTCGATGGATGCGTACCAAGCCGGCAACATCAGCATCCCGCGGGTTCACGCGGCGGATGTGTGAGCCTAAAGGAGTCTTGTAGCCTATCGCATCGTCCACCTTGAATAGAAAGTCGTTGTTGCGCCGCGAGTCAACGCCGATCTTGGGATCATCGTGCATAGGGCACAAAGCGAGGGGAGCCCCGCTCCGCCAGCGTCCCATCATCTTGGCTGCCAGGAATTCCTCAGCCTGAGCGTCGGAGGTGTTGGCTTTCAGGTATTGACGGAAGGCGGCGACGCGTTGATGCAGCTTGCGAAAAACCACATAGCTTCCATTGCGTCCCAAAATCTCTGGTTGCGGTATTTGCGGCGCCTCGCTGATCTCGTCGGGGTATCCGAGTACGAATTCGCCCGCCTTCAACGGCTTTTCGTGCGAATTGGATCCTGGAATGCCGCTACCCTCGATCGCGGGATGGCTCATGCCGTCCTTGAAGCCGAAGGGTTCCTTTTCATCTGGCAGAACATGGCAATCCTGCCGCCATATTGCTGTGATTCCAGTCAACTCCCGATATGCTTTCTGAGCACGTTCGAGCGCAGGTTTAAGGTGTTCCGAGTCGGGCGAAAGTGCGGTGACGACAACGTGGACGTCGGGCGATCCGAGCGGCGCTTCCCAGTTCTCAGGGCTGCTTTCACCATGATCTTTTAGCGTTTTTGCGCGGGCCGCCATCCCCTGTTGAAATTGCGGGGGGAAGCTGTCCAGCGAGTCTTGGGGAACACCGAGCACCTTGAGACCCTGAAAGCTGAGGCTTGCACTTGCCCAGGTGTCGCGTATGGGGCTTACCGGGTCAGCGGCCGATGCAACAGCCGTGCTCAATCGGCGCATCAGTTCTCGTCCCGCATTGCGCTCATCGATGCGAAGGACTATATAAGTCGCCACATACGGTGTAGGCCGCGGACGCAGTACTCCGCTCTGGATCTGATCGAGTTCAAGAACAGCTGCGCCCATAATGCCCTCTCTTTAGTCGAGATCGAATTACGCCTAAAAGCTGATCGAGCCAGAGACCTGCAGCGAGTATCCCTGGAACGTGGAACGATCCAAAAACTCCTTGAAATACTTCAAGCCCAAACTCGCTTTTCGCTTTGGGAAGGGCGCGCTGACAGCAAACCCGATCGAGTTGATGGAGTAACGGTCCTTTGACGCGACCGAAGAAATTGTCGGCCCAGTCTTGGCAGTCGTCTGCCTTTGCTCGTATCCCACAACGCCGATCTGCAGACGGAGATTTTCAGGGACAGTTAGCGATTGCATGAGCGAGTAGTCGAGATCAAATGTGTCCCCCGGATGGATAGCAGTGTCTTCCTGGGTGGTGTGAAACTCGTACATCTGAAAGGTAGAGAGGACGAGACTTTTGTTCTCCGTCAGATAGAAGGTCTGTCCTGAAGAGAGAGTATGTGTCCAGTAGCCTGAACCGACGTTATCGCTCCCACCCTCGACGAAGCGGCCAGTGGGTGCAAGAAAACCGTACATAGCGCGGATTGCGACGCGCTCGCGGTTCCAACCCAGGATGAAAGGTAGGTAGAATGAGTCGGCAAATCCTCCACCGCCACTGATCTTCCCCTGGATATCTGACGTGAGGTCGTTCTTTGCGAATGGCAGAGTCGCAACAGCAGAGAAGTTTGCTCCACCAAGAAGCTTCTTCTTGCTCACCCATGCCAATGTATTCATGTCCATAAGGACGTAGTTCTCTCCGATAACCGGCAGCGTGTTCCCGGCATTGTCTTTGACGTGGTCCCGCGAGTAGAAGATCAGCTGGTTGATGTAAGTAAAGCCAGGCTGAGGCGTGACTCCGGAGTTGGTAGCACTCATTCCCAGCGGATACACGCCCCGATTCTGAGCTTCTGCTCGCATCCCAATAACCAGAAAGCCAACTGCGGCCAGAATCCAGCCCTGGGCCTTGTTGCACTCACGCGGCATCACTTGCTCGCAAGGTTCTTCCAAAAGCGCTCCAGGCTCTCGTCTCCCCCGAACAAGGTAGTGAAAATCGTCGAGTCTGCCAGCAATATATCGCCCGCACGCTCATCTTTTGCCGGCATCCAGAGAAACATGTTGAACTCTCGGTTCCCGGCTTCGATGAACGGGTGTGGTCTCGACATATCTACCGGTTGTCGCGCCAGAACACGAATGGCCTTGGGATCATCTGTGGTCACGGCGTAATGCGGCAGGTGCATGTGAAAGACGAAAGTGTTGACATCGGTCAGCCAACCTCGAGTGTCCAGGTCCTTGACGGTGGAAAGGGGAACCGTGCGAGTTGTTCCGGGGACAGTTGCCGGCCGAAGACCGTACCGATTTTCGACTGGCACTCCAAGCCCTTTCATCAGCGATCGGGTGTACTTGCCGAAACGTTGCTGGCGGGGGACCAGCGGGTCGCCGTGATGGGCATACTCCACCTGGCGCGTTTTTAGGTCGGCGGAGACGCCCACGTCATGGTGCGGACCAAGGATCAGACAAGTGCCCTCACGTGTGAGAAAGTTCCGCAGCGCTTCAATTTCTTCGGGAGAAGCTTCCTGCTCTGTCACGATGTGGTCCAAGCCAAACACCATTAACGTGTCTGTATCGTCGAGTATCCGCTCGTCTATCGGTAACCTCTGCCCGGCCTGATCGATCCGTTGGTAAACGGCCACGGGATGCCCGGTGACTTCGCCGACCGCTTTCTGGAAGCTCACGAGTGACAAATGGAAGAGTTCAAGAGTTCCTGCAATGCCCTGAAGAAACATCTGCTCCGAATATTCAATCGACTCAAAGTTCGGCCATCCAACCCGGCGCACCTCAGTCATCGTCGAGAAGCGATTATCCATTTCCGTTACGTCGCGGTTTGCCTCCCATGGGTAACTCCAGGCCCAATAAACGCTGAACCGGCGCTTGCCCGGCGTGTACTTTCGCGGCGCGTGAAGTTGGTTGTAGGTTCGACCCGAACGTCCTTGGTTCATAAATTACCTCCCGTGGATCCCCTCAGACACGCGCCTCTCTTTGGGCTGAAACAAGGCGACGCAAGCCATCGAAGGCGGCGTACTTGTAGGCATAACTGTAAGTGGGAGTGTTCATCGACATGGTGGCGATAGTATTCATCGTTCCGCCGCAGCGGATGACCATCTGCCCGATGCCAACGATCTCGGAGGCGATGTCACCTATGCAGTGAACGCCGATCAGTCTCCGGTCGGCTTTCAGAAAAATCAGCTTCAGGAGGCCACCACGCCCCGCAATGGCACCGCGCGGCGTGAGGCCGAGGTCTGCGCGGCCAACTTCGTAGTCGAGTCCTCTTTCACGGCACTGCGCCTCCGTCAGGCCTGCCCCAGAGGCTTCCGGCATACCGTAAACCGCCGAAACGGGAGTCGCATCCACGGTTCCCTGGAATGGGATACTGAAAGCGTGACAGATAGCCAATCGTCCTTGCTCCATCGCGGTTGAGGCCAAGGTCGGCCCAAGCACGTCGCCTGCGGCGTAGATCCCATCTGCAGACGTATGGAAGTTCTCGTCCACAACGATTCGCCCGCGCGAATCCAGATCTACTCCTGCGACCTCAAGTCCGAGATCGTGTGTGTTCGCGCTGCGGCCAGCGGCGAATAGGACTGTGTCTGCAACGAGGCTTTCTCCCGTTGAGACTTTCACTCGCAATCCATCATCTTTCTGGGAAATGCTTTCCGCGGTCGAGCCAAACAAGACCGCAACGTCCCATTTCCGGAATAGCTCTTCCATGTACGCTGAAATTTCCCGGTCCATCATGGGCATCAAGCATGTCCCGAAGTCGAGGATCGTCACTCTTGCGTCCAACATGTGGCAGATAGTCGCAAACTCCACACCGACCGGGCCACCGCCCACAATGACGATCTCCTTTGGGACGCGGCCGCGGTGCAGAATGGTGTCTGTGTCGCAGACTCCGGGGATCTCGAATGAAATAGTGTTTGGACGGAACGGCCGGGAACCAGTCGCGATCAAAATCGCCTTAGCGTGCAACTGACGATCCTTCCCATTCTCGCCGGACACGATTACAGTGCCCTCCGGACCGAGCCGTGCCGTGCCATGGATATAGTCCACGTTGTTCTTCGCGATATTCTCTGCGGTCACCTTTTGCAGCAGATCGCAAACACTCCACGTCCGTTTGCGAATGACGTCGGTCGCGATCTCGGGAGGCGCCGTCATACGAAGGCCATAAACATCGCCTTCACAGAACCCCCAAAAGTAAAGCGCCGCCTCGCGAAGGGTCTTCGTTGGAGCACCACCGGTCGTCGTGACCGTTCCGCCTGGCCGGGCTTTCTCGATCACCGCTGAACGGTAGCCAAAGAACGATGCCAGCTCAGTGGCGCTCTCTCCCGCCGGGCCTGCTCCGATGGCGATAAGATCGTAGGTTTCAGTCATGGCAAGCTCTCTCCCGCCGGGCCTCATTGCATCTGATCGAGCATTTCCCCTAGAGCCTTTTTCACCTTGAGGGCTTTCTTGATCTCGTCAGCCGTCACAAAGGGATACTCGCCGTATTCCATGAAGCTGGGACGGTGATGGTCGCGCACGAACTTGATGAACGCAGGGACGTTTGTTTTCCAATCTTCGGGAAAGCCTTCAAGGTTCTCAAAAGCGGTGTGCAGGCCGGATTTGGTGAATAGAGCAACGGCATCGTCGGTGTATTTATCGAAATCAGTGTCAAAGATTCCCTGATACATGAAGTACTTCTCATTGCCGATGTCGAAGAGAACCCATTTCAGGTAGTGGAGCTTGAGGGGCGCGAGGAAAGAGGGATCACCCTGTAGGGCTTTCTCGACTGTGTCAGCATAGGCGCGCATCGCTGGTTCTCTTCCTGGCTTAAGCTTCGCGATGATGGTGAAGCCGTAACATGCGGGCGTCTTGGGAAAGACCGGACCAGAGTTTCCCTGTTCGAATTGGAAGTATCCCTCTTTGGGGATAGCCACTGCCTGCGGTTTGGTCCAGTCTGTCGCCTGTAACGCCATATCGCTGCCTCCTCGTCAATTCAGTATTTTGCTTGTACAACTCAGGTTATGAGTCCACGATGGCGGAGAGACACTATCAATATTGATAGTTAGTCGGTGCAACTAGGAACACTCCGAGCCAGAGGTAAACACCGTCCCGCGAGTCGGACCGCTCGCTTCTTTTGTTCATTTCGGCCTCCCTACCTGGCTGGATCTTAACCAGCACAGTGGCGCAGAGTGGCTGTCGTGAGCTATTTGTTCAGGTCGTCGTTCTTGTAGTACTTGGTGCCCTGAAGGGTCAGTTGCAGGGCTAGGCCATTCTTGGTGATTTGGTACACCCACACATCAGGGGCTACCTCCGCTGCTCCCGAATAGGCGCCTCCGGACTGCCCTGCCTTGGCTGCCGCATCCGCCTGGCCGGAGCCTGACCATCCGGAATTGAGGAACTGGTCGAATGCCTTTTCGGTTCCGAACACGAAGATCACTCTGAAGTCCTTCACTCCCATTCCGAGGCCGGCTCCTGCAGACACCATCTTCATAAAGGTCTCGTTCTTCGTCTTGGAATTAATGGCAATCCCTGAACCGCTCGCGGTGCTCACAACCAGGACATTGGTTCCAAAGTTCTTGAACACCGCGTATCCGGCCGAGTTCTGAATCGCGCTCTTGGCTGAAGGTTGCAACTTGTATAGGTCCTGAAGGGTTTGGTCAACCGCCTTCCGAATTTTTGCCTGCTTCTCTTCCTTGCTATCCGCTCGGCAGCTAACCGCCAGCGAGAGAAGACAAACCACCAACATTAGAGACACCGTCTTGAATTTCATATGGACACTCTCCTATCCGACCGAACCCCATTCGGGGGAAGCAAAAGGAGTTCTATTTGCTTTCCTGTACTACTCCGTCCTAGAGCGGTTGCGCAGGCCCCGCATCGCGGCGGTAGAGCTTTGAGATTCTCCGATTTCTGCTGCAGAAAACAGCGCCCGGGTGCTTCGGTACGTACCAGGTTACGTTCTCAGTGCAGGGCGGCGTGGTGAGAGAGCCGGAAAAGGTGTAGTAGCCGCGATCGTCAGGTAGAAGGTTCGCATGTTGATTGAAGCTGTCCAGAAGCTGTTCCTTGTCCTTCTCTCTCGGCAGGTCGTCCCACAATTCGTCGATCATCGACTTGTCGCCGCCTTGCTGCAATAAAACCGCGAGCCTGGCCTGCGTTCGAATCGATTTCGATGCGAACAGCCTCTCCGCATCCGCGGCTCATGCTGGCGTTGTTCGCCTTGAAGATGCTCTTCCTCAAATTGTTCCTTTGGTGGTGATATCGCAGATTCGTCATCATCCATCAGAAGAGGATTCCCAGAGCACGGTGATCTCCCACTTACCCCAACAAATAGGCCAACCTCTTTGGACCGGCAACTAGGAGTATCCCTAATAGGCTTAAGCTAGGCGTGTTAACACTACTGCAATTTGAGTGTAGTGTTGCGGTGAGATGGAGACCACGGAAGCGAGGCAAGCCTCCTGGCGAATACTTCGAAGTTTTACGCCACATGATTGACCCCCTGGATGGCGAGAACACAGGTCTTGAGGAACTCCGCGCCGTAGTCGCGAAACGCTTCGGGATACCGAGAGTAGATCCGGGTTACCAACCCGGTCTGGATATTCCTTTCTTCGAAGAGACATCAGTAGAGAAGGGAACTCATGCTGCAGGCCGCAACCTGGCTTCTCGACAAATGGCCGGAGCGGTTTCTTGAGTTGCTGCAAAGGAGCCGGCCTCCGCCATCCAGCTCTCAATCGTGGATCTATATATCCGCTGGTTCAATAAGGCCGCGATGAGCGCATATAGACCTGCTGGCCAAGAATTGAGAGATGAACGCCGCGTCAAGATAGGACTCGCGATCGATAAGACAAATGCGCTTCATAGGAGATGTGCGAGTCAGTAGATACGCTCCTGGATCGTTGATTCGGCCGCTCCGTGAACAACTCGATCACACTAGCGCAGACACGCACGAAGCGACGCGACTCAAGCTTCGGCAATGCCTGCAAGCGCTCCTCAGAGATAGCAAGATCCGGACTTTGTATGGCTCCGGGAGGCGGAAGCCGGCCGATGAATCAAAGATACGGCCAATCTTTGGGCATCCGAGACCCTCCCAAGGCTGCCCGTTGACTAGGAGTCTATGTCCGATAACAGGTATTCTGTACGCCACAACTCAGCCCGACTCTGCCCCATTCACGGCACTCAAGCCTTCCATTCATCACTCGCCGCATAAAAAATCGCGGCCCCGGTATTCCCCCGAAGCCGCGCCGTTCAAATCGGCGAACAGCCTATGCCGGGCGGATAGGGTTTGGCAGCCAATATCCGCCCGGCGCTGCCGGCCAGCGACGACCGCCAGATGCCAGTGTGCAGTTCTCCGCAAACGCAACCGTCGTGCCACGCAGCAAGCTGTTCTGATGCATGGTGCCGCCTGCGTTGGGAACGTTTCAGATCATTCTGAGAAAAATGGCGGCGTTACTTCACCGGCACATCCATGCCGCGCCACTTCTTCGTCAGCGCCGGGTCGGCATACGCCTTCACATACAGCCCGCCCACCACCGACCGCGCCTGAAAGCCTTCCTGCTTGCCGGTTTTCGTGTCATACCAGTCCGTCAGCGGTACCCGGCTCGGCGTCTCGTTCACCCAGCGGACCAGCGGCGTCATGAACTGCTGGAACTCATCTTGCGAATCCGCCAGCGTCGCCGTCCACAGCTCCCAGTCAAGCTTCGTGTAATCCTTGCGGCTGTCCAGCGGAAGTCCATAACGATTCAGGTGCTTCAGGTAGAACGCAATCTCCGTCTGGTGCACATTCGCCGGAAACAGATCCAGCTTCAGCAGCTTGTCCCACACCAGGTTGTACTTCTGGCTCCACGAACCCCGCACGTCAAAGGCCAGCTTGTAGTGATCGCCATCCTTCGCCATCGTCTGCCACTTGGCCGCCATCTCCTTCGCGGCCTGCTCGTAGTCGCGCGCCACATCATGCTTGCCCAGCGCGTCGGCCATGCTCGCATACGCACCCAGCGCGTCGATCGCCTTGATCGACAGGTTCGCGTTATGCGCGAGGTGCCCCGCGAAATCGTCCGTACTCAACTGGCTCGCCGGGTCCAGCCCTTCGGTCCGCACGTACTTTGCCCACGTCGTCAGTAGCGGCCAGTACTTCTCAGCATAGTGATGATCCGGGCTCTCCGCGCGGTCCAGCGCCGCCGCCAGGATCAGCAGGTTTCCGCTCTCCTCCACCGGCATCTGATCTTCTTCCGTGCGTTCCCCGCCGCCATATTCCTGCCCGTTCGCCAGCGGATACCGCCCCAGATCATGCGGCGCGAACGGAAACTTCCAGCGCGACGACGCTGCATAGTTCATCACCGGAACCATCTGCGCTTCCAGCAGCCGCGGATTGAGGAACAGAAAGAACGGCGCCGACGGATACAGCACATCCACCGTTGCAATATCGCCGTTCGAGAAGTTCTCCTTCGCAAACAGGTACGGCGTGCCGTCCCAGTCCGCCACCAGCTTGTGTGCCGCCAGCGTCTGCTGGTAAGTCAGAATCGCCAGCTTCGCGTAGTCCTCGCCGCCTGCCTTCACCAGGTCGCTCTGGAGTTCCGCGTCATACTTCGCGCCGCGCGTCTCCAGCTCCGCGTACTCGTGCTCGGCCGTCTCCAGCATCTCTGCAATCGGCGTGTTGTTGCGCTGCCAATAAGGCCGCAGCTTGCGCTCCATCAATTCAATCGCGTAGCCCTCGGTGTAGCTCAGCAGCACGTGCCGCTCCACCGCCGTGCCGCTCACGTTGCCCAGCGGAAACACCACTGCAGCATGCGCCGCATGGTCGCGCGGCGTTTGCGGCATCGCGGCGTCATCACTCGCCGGCAAGGTTCCGTTCTTCAGGAACGACCCGACCGCATTCGGCACCATCGCCGTCTCCACGCCCGCCTGCCGCGGCACACAAAGCCGGAAATAACCCCAGTCGATGCGCAGATCGTCGCCCGAACGGTTCAGCACCCGCTGATCCCGCGATCCAAGCTGCATCGTGTCCAGAGACGGCGTGCGCAGCCGCCCCCACGTCGCGGCTTCGTTATCCACATCCACCGCCAGCAGCGGACTAGCATCCAGCAGCAGCGATACGTCATGGGGCTTGCCGTCCTCACTAGCCACCTTCCACGTCAGATACGTAACCGGCCTCGATAACAAATCAAGGTCCTGCGGAAATGCCGGCGTAAAGAACGTCAGCGTCAGCGAAATGCCCGCCCCGCTGAATGTGTACACCGTGTGCGTCGCTGCCACCTGCAGGCTCTTCTGCTCGAGCGCCGGCGTCTCCTCCGGTCGATCGCCCATATAGCGATAGCTCTTGCCGTCCACACGGATCAGACCCTCCAGCGGCTGCGCCTTCCCGGTCCAGTGGCGCGTCGGCCCGTCGGTCAGCTTGTCGTCCATCGACCAGATGCTGAAGTAAGGATCATGCGCAATCAGCGGAACTGCCGGCGGTCGCTCCTGCGCGCGAGCTGCGCCGACGCCCACGCACATCGCCAGTATCAGCAAAGAACTCCCGAGGACAGTTCCCTTTTTAATGAAACCGCTTACCCACCATCCGCTGCTGGATTTCTTCACGCCGTTGCTACCCCATCTTGCATTGTGATCTGGTGCCCCTGCCATCCTAAACGCACTCCAGGAATATCGGCCATAGGCTGAATGATCTAGCCCCACCCGCCGATGCTGGTTACCGTCACGAAACACAGACAATGAAATACTTCTCTCAAGCTTCAGAGGTTTGAGGAGGAACAACGAAATGTCGAAGGTTCGTGTCGCAGGATTCGGTCTTTCGCTGGACGGCTTTAGCGCCGGCATCGAGCAGAGCCTGAATGATCCATTGGGCAAACGAGGCCCCGAGATCTTCCAGTGGTTCTTTCACACAAAGACCTTCTGCGCAATGCAGGGACGTGAAGCTGGATCAGTCGACCTCGACGATGAATTTGCCCGCCGGGCGATGGAAAATTTCGGCGCCTTCATCCTCGGCCGCAACATGTTCGGGCCTGTGCGCGGGCCATGGCCGGACGATTCCTGGAAAGGATGGTGGGGCGACAATCCGCCGTACCACGCGCCAACGTTTGTCCTGACCCACTACGAACGCCAGCCTCTCGTGATGGAAGGCGGCACTACCTTCTACTTCGTAACCGGCGGAATCGATGAAGCGTTGATACGCGCGAAGAAAGCCGAAGGCGACAAAGACGTCAAAATCGGAGGCGGCGTCTCAACCGTGCGCCAGTACCTGCAAGCCGGACTCGTAGACTCCATTCACCTCGCATTGTCGCCGGTCCTTCTCGGCCAGGGCGAACGGCTCCTGGACGGAATCGACCTGCATGCGCGTGGATTTTCGATCACCGAGCGCAAGACTTCCGAACACGCCAGCCATTTCGTGCTTGAAAGAGGATGAAGGTCAGCCATGCAGGTAGCTGTCTCCACCACGCGTCCATTCCACTCCGCCATGCTCGCCAACGCGC
>DASVAI010000296.1:0-10654 GCA_036376445.1 Acidobacteriaceae bacterium | reverse complement strand
AGCAGCTTGCCCAGCGTGCGTAGCGTCAGCTCCGCGTGCAGGTTCTGACTCTCCTTTAATGTCACCGTAAGATCCTCGATCAACGGCGGCGACAGATGCGATGCCAGCACGCGCTTGCCTGCGGGCGCGGTCGTCACAGTCTGCAGCGTTGAAGGTGTTAACGCGAGCGGCTCCTCCTGCTCCTTGCGCAGGCTCTCCGCATCCACGCTGTCGCGGTGCCTCGCCTTTGCCGCGCCCGTCACTGTAATGCCGTGCTGTCGCAGCATCTCCAAAAACGCCCGCGCCGCAAAGTCCGCGGAATCCTCTAACGCAAGCCCTTCATGCAGGCCGCCGCCGCCAATCGCAATCGCGCCGTACACCCGCACATCCAGCGATCCCGGCGCGCGGTCGACGCCGTACTCCGCTTCCGTGCCCTTCGGCGCGGTAGTCAACGAGTTGACCAGTGTGTAGTAATCCACCGGCGGATCGAACCGCGGCGTCACCTTGTCGCCGGCCTGCTGGCCCGGATCGGCATTCAGGAAGACCGCATTGTCGTTCACCGTCAGCGCGGAGATCGGCGCGCCATACAGCCACACCAGGTCATCCCAGCTCCAGCCGCTGCCATAGCGCTCGGCCGGAAACCATGTGTCGTCGCCGATAACGTCGCCGGCGATCTGCTTTACGCCGCTTGCCGCCACCTGCGCGGCCAGCGCGTCCAGCATGGCCAGCGGCGGGTTCGGCCGCTCCGTCCTGATATTGAAAGGCAGCGCGCGCCCGGAGATATTCGGATCGCCTACTCCCAGGATCGCCAGGTCGCCATGCAGCGTGCCCGTGCTGTCAATCGGCCCTTCCGCAACCACGTTTGTCGTGTAAGTCAGCGACAACGGCAGCAGCGCCGCGGCTGTGGCCGTCGTGAACATCTTCGCGTTCGAGGCCGGCTCGAAGAGCTGGCCATCGTTCAGTACGAACACCTGCTTGCCGTCCATCGTCGTCACCGAAATGCCCCAGTGCGAATTTGCAATCGCCGGATCAGCCAGCAGTCGATTCACCTGGATGGCGAGCGGCGGCGGCCCTTTGCGATGGTGACGCTGAGCGTGTGCCGCAAACGACAGCGGCGCAAACAGCAAGAGTGCAATGGCAGGGAGATTGCGTGAGTGCATGCACGCGGAGTGTATCAAGCGTTACTCTGCACCCATGCATCGCCGCACCCATTTCGATTGGAAGCTGCGCACCCGCTCGCTCGCGCTCGGCTCCTCTACGCGCGTTATGGGCATCCTCAACATCACACCGGACTCCTTCTCCGACGGCGGCCGCCTCCAGTCCGTAAAAGAAGCTGTCGACGCTGCGCTCGCCATGTTCGCGGATGGCGCCGCGATCGTGGACATCGGCGGCGAATCCACACGTCCCGGTGCCGCCGGCGAGCTCTCCACGCAGCAGGAAATCGATCGCGTCCTGCCTGTAATCGAAGGCATTCTGCAAACGCAGCCCGGCGCGATCCTATCCATCGATACTTACCGCGCCGCCACGGCTCGCGCTGCGCTTCAGGCAGGCGTTGAGATCGTTAACGACGTCAGCGGCTTTCTCTGGGACGATGCCATGGCCGCCACCTGCGCTGCTGAGCCCTGCGGCGTCATCCTCATGCACGCGCGCGGGCGCCCCATCGAATGGAAATCTCTCCCCCGGCTCGCGCCGGAAGAAGTTGTGCCGCTGGTCAAACGCGATCTCGCCCAACGGCTGCACGCCGCGACAAAGGCCGGTGTCGCCCGAGAGCGCATCGTGCTCGATCCGGGCTTCGGCTTCGGTAAAAAGCAGGACGCCAACTATCCGCTTCTGATGGGCGTTCCGGAGCTCTCCACATTAGGGCAGCCCCTGCTCGCCGGCATCTCACGCAAAAGCTTCCTCGGCCACACGCTCCTGCCGCTCTATGGCCCGGCAGGCGCGCCTGTCTCCGCGCGCGAACACGCAACACTGGCCGCCAGCACGATTGCCATCCTGATGGGCGCATCCCTCATCCGCGTGCACCAGGTGCGTCCCGCCGTCGAGGCCGCGCTCATCGCGGATGCCGCGCTTGCGTTCTCTGTCTCGTGATGTTAATTACCGCTTGCTGCCCGGCGGAATGCGGCTGGCCTCAAAACTGACCACCTTCCACTGCCCCTCACGCCGGCTGTACACGCGAGTGTAGTGATACAACCCGCTGATATTGCGGTCGCCATCGTGGCCTTCCACCTGCACCTTCGAGGTCACCACCGCGGTCTCGCCGTACACGCGCACTTTCAGGTTCTCCGGCTCGATGCTCGAAATCTTTACGCTCCCCGACCGCTGCGCAGCCAAAGCATCTGCCTTCGTTTCCAGCGTGCCGTTAGGATTGATGCCCAGGTAGTCGTCCGCCAGCAGGCGGTTCACCGTCGCGACATCGTTCTGCACCAGCGCCGTGCGCCATTCCGCTTCCAGATTCTCGATTTCCTTGTGCAGCTTGTCTTCGCGATGCAGGATCGGGACTGCTTTGGCGTGTGCCGGCAGGGCAACGCCGCCCACGCAGGCGGTCAGCAGGAGCAGGATCGCTCCGTCTCGCACGATCAACCCTCGGGCCCAGCGGTGGCGATGCATAAGCGTATGGATGGTATTCCGGGGCGAAACGCACAGTCAAAAAGATGCGCCGGATGGAGCATTACTACCGTTGAACGGCGGTATTGAGGGCTCAGATGATCGCGCTCAGGTTCTCGCTCGCCCGCTCCCGCAGCAGTTGATATAGTCCCTGAATCGCATACCGCCGGTAATGGACGCTGGCCCGGTGAGCCTCCAGCGCCGCACCATCGGCATATTGCTCATAGATCAGTACCGTATCCGGCTCGCCCTCGATGCGATGCGGCACATACACCATGCATCCCGGCTCACGACGCGACTCCTCGGCCAGCGAGCGCAGCAGCTCGCTCACCTGTTCGCGATCCTGCGCATCGAAGCGCATCCTTACCGTGAAGCTCACCACCATCGCCTTCTCCCCTTAAGCTTTCATCCCGTCCAACGCCGCGCGAAAGCCCGGCAGCTCCATCGTCTGCTCGCGGTCCGGCCCGGTCGATACCATCCCGATCTTCGCACCGGACTCGCGTTCGAGGAAACGTAGATATTCCTGCGCAAGCTTCGGTAGTTCCTCGAAGGAACCCACTCCTTCAGTCACCGACTGCCAGCCCTTCATCTTTGTGTACACGGGTTCGATGCTCTCCAGTCCGCTTACGTCGGCCGGTATCAGATCGGTCTGTTTCCCGTTGATGCGGTAACCGGTGCAGACGGGAATCTCAGCCAGTGTGTCCAGTACGTCCATCTTGGTCACCACCAGCCATTCCGTCCCGTTGATCATGTTGGAGTAGCGTAGCAGCGGCAGATCGAGCCAACCGCAGCGCCGCGGCCGTCCGGTAACTGCTCCGAATTCCTGCCCGCGTTTGCGAAGCTCCTCGCCCATTGCGTCGTGGATTTCCGTTGGAAACGGCCCTTCCCCCACGCGCGTCACATAAGCCTTGGTTACTCCGATCACCGTGCCAATGCATGTCGGCCCCACGCCCGTGCCGGTCACCGCGCCGCCCGCAGTTGCTGATGAGGATGTGACGAACGGATACGTCCCATGATCGATGTCCAGCAGCGTCCCTTGCGCGCCTTCGAACATCACGCTTCCCCCATCACGGATCGACTTGTTCAGGAGCGCTGCCGTATCGGTCACATAAGGTCGCACCTGCTCGGCAGCAGCCGCGTACTCGTCGTAGATCTGGGCCGGATCCAGCGGATCTGTGCCGAACAGGGCATGCGCGATCGCATTCTTCTCCCGGCACGCGTTCTCGATGTGAGTCTGCAGGATCTTGGTGTTCAGCAGATCCACCACACGCAGCCCATTGCGGTGCATCTTGTCTTCGTATGCCGGCCCGATGCCGCGGCTCGTGGTCCCGATCTTCGTCCGCCCTGGCGCGCTCTCGCTGGCAAGTTCGATCATCCGGTGGTAGGGCAGGATCACCTGCGCGCGATTCGAGACGAAGAGCTGCCCCCGCGTATCCACGCCCAGGCCATCCAGCTTCTCGACTTCTTTCAGGAACGCAATCGGGTCCAGTACCACGCCGTTGCCGATCACCGCCTTGCAGTCCGGACGCAGCACGCCGCAGGGCACAAGCTGCAGGATGAACTTCTTCCCGCGAATAATGACGGTATGGCCCGCGTTATGGCCGCCGGCATAGCGTGCCACCACGGAAAAGCGCTCCGAGAGCACATCGACGATCTTTCCCTTGCCCTCATCGCCCCACTGGGCGCCCAGTACCACCGCAGTCTTCGCTCGCATCCTGAACTTTCACTCTCCGAGTATCTGGCTTAGGCGCACACCCCTCTGTCCGAATCCAGACACGGGATCAATTACTTCCGCTTCTGGCCAATGAGGGGAAGGTACTGCATTCGCACGGTGTGGCCGAGCGCCAAAGTTGATGATATACGGCGCAAGTAGCTCAAGAAAAACCACAACCTGTCTCTGAAACTGCGATTACGGCTCGGAGACAAATTGCAGAATCTCCTGCATCACGCGCGGACCCTGGTTCGTATCGAAGAGGAACTGGGCATGGGCAGAGCCGTCGAGAACAACCAGCTTCTTCGGATTCGGCGCTTCCGCATAATGCCGGGAAATCTCAGGCAAGCGCGGCCCATCCTCGCTGCTGTCCTCGCGTGCAACGAGAAACAGCTTGCGTCCCGTGAGCTTTTCCGGAAACTCGCCTCCGGAAGAGCCCAACAGGACGATGCGATCCATCTTCCCCGACGGGGATCGAGCATCCGCCTCCCCCACCGCGTCTCCGCCCATACTTGCGCCGATCGCGGAGACCACTTTCACACCCCGGCCGTGGAGATAGTCAACAGCGGCAAGTACATCTGTTGCATTGTCCGGAGTCTCTCCAAGTGAGCCCGGCGATCCATCCGGATTCTTCCTGTCTCCCCGGAAAGAGATAGCTAGAACCACGAAACCCTTGTCTACCAGGACCTGAGCCTGCTTCCGCCAGCTCGCCCTGTCGAAAGACCCGCCGTGGGCCAGCAAAATCCCCCGCCAGGCGCCATGAGGATTCGTAGACTCATAGAGGTCCGCCTGAATCTGCTGCTGCATCTTGGGAATGGGAATGGAAACTGTCTGCTGGGCAAATGCCTGGGTCCCAGCAAGCAAAAGCAAGATGCCTGAAGAGCAGATCACGTCACGGATCCGACAATTCAGTATGCCTCTTGAAGAGCACATGGTTTGGCTTCTCCGCTTGGCGCAGATCTGGATACGATCTTCCGCCATTAATAGGCCCGACAAATCATCGCACTCTCCGGGATTTACTTCGCCGCCTGGCCTGGTTCCGTCATATTGCAGGTTTGCGAAAATAAAATAAGGACCATGCCCGAGCTTCCCGAGGTCGAGACCGTAGCCAGCGGCGTGAACGCCCGCATCGCCGGCGACCGCATCGAGGACACCTGGTTCTCGGGCAAGCGCGAGCCAATGAAATCCCCGCCCGCAGCCATGGCGAAGGCACTCGCCGGCCGCACCATCGAGCGCGTCCGCCGGGTCGGCAAGCACATTGTCTTCGACTTCCGTCCGGAACCCGGCCGCGAGCCAGTCCAGTGGATCGTGCATCTCGGCATGACGGGCCGGCTGCTCGTCGCCGAACCGGACATCGCCCGTCCGCCGCACACCCACGGCATCCTCATATTGCGCTCCGGGCGCGAGCTCCGCTTCGTGGACCCACGCCGCTTTGGCCGGATGGGCCTGCACCCGCACCAAAAGGCAAAAGAAACAACCGCCGGGAACGCGGGCTTCGCCGGGCCAGGCAAAGAGCCGCTCACCATCTCCAGGGCCGACTTCCGCAACCTCTTTCACCATCGCAGGACATCCATCAAAGCCGCCCTGCTGAACCAGAACCTGCTGCACGGCGTCGGCAATATCTATGCCGACGAGAGCCTCTTCCACGCCGGCATCCGCCCGCGGCGCATGGCATCTCGCCTGTCGCTCGCAGAGCTCGACCGTCTCCACGCGTCGTTACAGAAGATCCTCCGCGAAGCCATCCGTCTTGGAGGTTCGTCGGTATCTGATTATGTCGACGCCGCAGGGGAGCGAGGCTTCTTCCAGCTTCGTCATCGCGTCTACATGCGAACCGGCGAGCCCTGCCTGGTGTGCAAGACACCGATCCGGCGCGTCGTCGTTGCCGGCCGTAGCACCCATTACTGCAGCACATGCCAACAATGACGGGAAAGGACCGCCGCTACGGATTCTCGAATCCCGCCCCTGTAAATTCCAGAAATCGGAAGAGCGACATGCACCGCCGGAAAGGTAAGTTACACAAAACACAGCAACTTCACGATTGGCACGGAAACTGCTTTTACCTAAAGCAGCCAGCGACGCACGCGGTCCCCGATTTTCAGCAGAGGACCCGGCGATTCACCTCCGGATGTGTAGAGCAAGGCGCCTACGGGAACCTGCCGCCACCGGACTTTATTTCACCGTGCTTTCCGAGTGTGGCTTTGCGCCATCAAGGACTCAAGGCCGGTGACTTCGGGAGGCCAGTGATTGGCCGTGGAACAACGCCGCCCCTACCACCGGGCGGCGTTGTTCGTCACTCGCTACACTTTCTGCCTTGTGTTCTCTTTTTGTGTTCTCTTCTTGTGTTCTCTGTTTTTTGGTGCTCGCGGTTCCGTGTTCCCCCATCCGTAACACCCTCTCCCAGTTTTTGCACTTGCAACGAAGCATCATAGTAAGTATGCTTACATTTGCCTATCGAGCGGCTGATGCCCTCATGTGGACCGGACGAGGGAAGATCCAGGTGGATCGATTCCGGCGCCAGACTGAGGGTTCGCCCTACTTCGAATAGTCATTACGTTATACTCCGCGACTCAGTGCTTCGGGCTGCAGCAGAGCCCTCGGAAGCCTGTATGAGCGGTGAAACGCCAGCATAAGAACGCTGTTGAGAGCAGACAATACGCTCAAGCCCGTACAAAGCACGTGGTCACGCAAGCACTCCCGCTACCAGGGATGCCGAGGGGCTGCGTCTCTGGAAGTCTACCCCGGCCCCCAGTAGGTCTGCCGGCTCTTCCACTGCTTAAGCCGCAGCTGGGAGGGCAGGCGCTGAAAAGAAAGATCGTTACCGCAGAAATGCACCAGGAAGTGCACGAATGACAACCGAACTCAACCCGTCCCCGGCTCCAGAGCCGCAGGGAATCGTGCAGGCGCAGTCCCAAAATGGCGCGCCGCAGAATCAGCAGGGTCAGCATTCACAAGGTCAGGGCCAGGGCGGCCATCGTCGCCGCCGGCGCCGCCGCAACAAGGGAAAAGGCCAGCCGAATGCCGGCGCCCAGCAGAACGGCGCGCCGCAGAATCAGCAGCCCTCCCAACCGTCCTCTCATCAGGGCCAGCAGAAGCAGAAGCCCGGTAAGCGCTTCTTCCAGAAGAGTCCAGGCAATCAGCCAAACTTCAATGGCAACGGCTTCCGGCCCATGCAGGGCAATGGGAACGGAAATGCCGGAGGCCGGCGCAAAAACAAGGGCCGTCGCCAGCAGACCTTCGTCGGGCCCATGGACCACAGTTATCGCGTGGCGAACGGGAATGTCGCCGATCCCTCAAACCACCAGCAGAACAACAACAATGACTTCCGCGGGATGCCGCACAGCGGCTTCTACTCCGAAGCCGACTACCTCCAGCCCGTGCCCATGCGCGAAGACGCACCCACCCGGATCTACTGTTTCATCGAGGATCTCTTCTTCCTCGCCAAGATTCAGGAAGTCTCCAAGAAGCTCGGCATCAAGGTCGCGTTCGTCAAGCCGGACAAGGAAGAGAAAGACAAGGACGTGATTGCGAAGCTCACCGAGACCAGCGAGGAAGACCGCCCGGCGCTCATCCTTTTTGATCTGAACAACGCCAATACCAAGCCGCTGACTCTGATCCCGAAGATCCGGACAAAGCTGAAGCGAAGCGCTTCGATCATCGGCTTTCTCTCGCACGTGCAGGGCGATCTCAAGAACAAGGCGATCGAAGCCGGTTGCGATACCGTGATGCCCCGCTCCACCTTCTCGCAAAACCTGCCCGGTCTGCTGCGCCGCTACGGCATCATCGAAGAAGCCGAAGACGAGTTCCAGGCCATCCAGGCATAAAATCCACTTCACACAAAAAGAGACCCGCGCGAGGCGGGTCTTTTGCTTTCCCGCACACGCCGGCGCGTGCTATCAACGGCCATGCACGTACGTCCTCGGCAATCCGCAAGACACTGCGGCTCGTCTGCTGGAAGCAAGCCGACGCCGAACGTCACGCGACAGAGCTTCGTGGCGCCGGCTATCGCCTGGTCGCCGATCCGCTCGCGAATCCCGGCGGCGCGGTGCGCTATTTCCGCGAGCTCAACCCGGACGGGGTTGTCATCGATCTCGACCGGCTGCCGTCGCATGGACGCGAGTTGGGCATGTCGCTGCGCGCGAGCAAGAGCACCTGTCATCTGCCACTCATCTTCGCCGGCGGGATCACCGAAAAAATCGAGCCGATTAGAAGAGCAATCCCCGGCGCCATCTTCACTGAGTGGAACAATATCGCCGCCGCCATCACGCGCGCGATGGCTCAGTCACCCGCCACACGCCTTCCCTCGCGCGAGCTGCCGAAGTCCAAGGGCTGCTGGAGCGCTCGAGCGCAAGCTCGACATTAAGCCGCAGACCCATTTTGCCGTCGTCGCGTCGGACGGCGATGCATCATGGCTCAAAGAACTGCTGACGTCCGTTCCGGTAGGTGCCATCGCACAGCGCGGCATCGATTCCTCAACAACCCTCGCGCTTTTCGTCGTTTCTATGCGTCCTGGTCTCGCTACGGCGTTCAGGCTTGCACAGAAACGCCTGCCATCTCAGGCGTCGTTCTGGATCATTCATCCCAAACAAACCAGCCCGCTCGCCGCGGATTTCAATCAGGACGATGTGCGCAAGACCGGGCTCGCCCAAGGCTTCGTGGATTACAAAGTCTGCGCAGTGGATAAGGACTGGTCAGCGCTGAAGTTTGCACGTCGCGGAACTACGAAGGCAAAGCGGCATGTGATGCGCCGAGCCTAGCCAGGAGGCCAGTGCATCGCGCGCCCACCAAGCAGGTGCAGATGCAGATGATCCACCGTCTGGCCCCCTTCGCGTCCTGTATTCATCACCGTGCGAAAGCCGTTTGTCAGTCCTTTCTCCTCGGCAATCTTCTTCGCGACCGCATGCAGATGACCCAGAATGCGCTCGTCGCCGGGTGAAAGATGTGCGAGCGATGCGATGTGCTTTCGCGGAATCAGCAGGACATGTACCGGCGCCTGCGGGTTGATGTCCGGAAACACCACCGCATCGTCATCTTCATACAGCTTCTGCGCGGGAATCTCCCCTGCGGCGATCTTGCAGAACAGGCAGTCCATGCCGACCAGACTACCGCAAACCTATTTGCTGAAAAACCGCGGATGCCCACCCGGCTTCCAAGGATCGTAGTCGCGCGCAAACTCTGCGCGTTTTGGAATCGGTGGGTGATCGTAGGTCCAGAAAACAACCGCGGGATTCGGATCCGGCACTTCCAGCGACTCCTCGCCGAGCGTCTGGAAGCTCTTCACCGCAGTCTCTTGGGGATTGGCAACAATGCCGTGGATCACCTCCTGCCCATAGACATCCGCGCGGTGCTCAATATAGCGGGCCACAGTGGTGACGACCGGCGCGCTCAAAATGGACAGGCTGGTAAAGACCAGCATCAGAACAACCAGCGTCGCCCAGTCATCTTCTCCGTCGATCTGCCAGCGTTCCCCATAACGGCACAGCAGGCGGCGCGTCAGATGAAACGCAATCCACAACGCAAGCAGTGCACCCGCGGCAGCCCACATTAGACCGTGCACCACATCGCCCAGCACATAGTGGCCCAGCTCATGGCCGAAGATGAACAGCACCTCATCGGGCGTCGACTTCGTCAGCGATGTGTCCCACACTACCACCCGTTTCGAGCTGCCGAAGCCCGTGACGTAAGCATTCAGCTCCGTCGTCTTCTCGCTCGCCTTCATCAGGAACATGTGGTCCGGCGGAATCCGCTCGCCGCTGCGCTCCACCACACGCTCCAGTTGTGCCACCAGCTCAGGGTGCGAATGCGAAAGCGGCTCGAAATGATTGAACAGCGGGTCGATGATCAGCGGCTGCGCAAACACCCCAGCCAGCATCAGCGGTAGTGACAGGAGCCAGAACCATAGCCACCACCGCCGCGGCGCATGCCGCACGATGGCAAACAATAATGAGCCCACCAGTGTCAGTGTCCCGATGCTGACCAGCATGCCCTTCGTCCAGTCCCAGAACCACGCGGGCCAGCGCTCGATGGAAAGCCCGTATGCGAGACCAAGGTGATGTCCGGCAAGCGCAAGCGGTAGCGTCAACAGGCGCAATGCAATCACCAGCAGCGGCAGAAAGATGAGCCCCTGTACCCACGGCCGTCTTGCCCAGTGCGCAGCAAATCGGCTCAGTCCCGCCGCCCACCGCAGCCGCAGAAACAGCAGCAGGTACACGATGCTCCACGTAACGGAGATTGCCCACAGCCAGTTCTCATCGCGGTCCAGCGCTTCAGCTTTCTTCAGCTTTGCCGGCGGCAGCGAATACGCGGGAGCCCTCTGATCGTGAATCGCCTGCTGGGCGGTATCCGCTCCGGTTCGTGCTGCCG
>DASVAI010000293.1:0-4248 GCA_036376445.1 Acidobacteriaceae bacterium | reverse complement strand
CGGGCAAGGCGGTGCGATTTAAGCCCGGCAAGGAACTCCACCTCATCGACTGAGCGCGCATCGTTGCGCTGAGACCCGATCGGAGACCAAGATCCCATTCAGTAAAAGGTTGTGGTCTGCCTACCCCGAGCTACCACGCGCCAAGCCTTGAACCCGGCTCTCATTCCGACTCTCACTTGTAGCACTCACATAAGAAAATCTTTTCCATTCAAGTGGACACCCCCGCGGACGCCCTGGTACTGTTCGCGTCTTGTACGGCAGGGCCTCGCCTCCTCGCTTTCGTTTCAACGGAGCCATCACGATGTGCCCGCACGGAATCACTCGCCGCACTTTGCTGCGCGGAGCCGCTCTTAGCATGGCGGGGCTAGCGTCCGGCGTTCGGAAGCTGCTGGCGGATGCGCCTCATGCTATGCCGAACATCGTCTTCATCCTTGCTGACGATCTCGGCTATGCCGATGTCTCCTGCTACGGCCGGCCGGACCTCGAGACATCTAACATCGACAGCCTGGCGTTGCACGGCACGCGCTTTTTGCAGGCCTACGCCAACTCCGCAGTCTGTTCCGCCACGCGCACCGCGCTGATCACTGGCCGCTACCAGGATCGCCTCGACATCGGGCTGGACGAGCCGCTGGTCAACCGCGACACCGGCCTGCCTCCGAGCCATGCCACGTTGCCCTCGCTCCTGCGAAAAGCCGGCTATGGCACGACTCTGGTAGGCAAATGGCACCTGGGGCGGCTGCCCAAATTTGGGCCACTGAAGAGCGGCTATGACCACTTCTACGGAATCCGCCGGGGAGCCGCCGATTATTTCACTCATTCGGACGACCTGTGGAACGAAGACATGCAGGTCCACGAAGCTGGCTACCTCACCGATCTGCTCGGCAGCCATGCCGTAGAGGTGGTGAACGCATATGCCAAATCCGGTCAGCCATTCCTGCTCAGCCTGCACTTCACCGCGCCGCATTGGCCCTGGGAAGGGCCACGAGATCAGGCAGAATCACAGCGTCTCAACGGGCGCCTCGCTGACTTTGACGGCGGCTCGCAAAAAACCTATCAACGCATGATCGAAGAACTCGATCTGCAGGTTGGACGCGTTCTTCAGGCGCTTCATGCCAACGACATCTTCGACAACACCATCGTTATCTTTACGAGCGATAACGGCGGAGAGCGCTTCTCCGATACGTGGCCTTTCACCGGACGGAAAACCGAGCTTCTCGAAGGAGGTTTGCGGATCCCGGCCATCATCTCCTGGCCCGCGCACATCCCGATGGGCGAGACAAGCAATCAGGTTGCGATCAGCATGGACTGGTTACCGACGCTGCTTGCTGCAGCGGGAGTCGCCTCCGATGCCGCCTATCCGCCTGATGGCATTAACCTGCTCCCATTTCTTACCGCAGGCGCCACGCCCGTTCCGCGTAAGCTCTTCTGGCGCTACAAAGCCAATGCCCAGCACGCGGCTCGTGACGGCGAAATGAAGTACCTGAAGATCCTCGACAATAGCTTTCTCTTCAACGTCGTCGAAGATCCGATGGAACGCGCCAATCTGAAGAATCGTCGGCCCGATGTTTACGATCGCCTCGTTGCGGAGTGGACCGCCTGGAATGCCGGCATGTTGCCGGAGATCGACGCCAGCTTCACCTCTAACTTCACCGGAACCGAACTCGCCGATCACATTGGCACACCGGCAACCAGCCACAAGGCAGACAACCCGTCCTCTGCCGTTCCCCACGATTGAGCGCTTGGACTCATGCGCCCGCGTCATTTTTGCGCGCCAGCGCAAGGGGCGAGGTAGCAGGATTTTATCTCTGGTGACGTGATCTTCACATCAGGCTGATTGCGTCCATGTCGAAGGCGATGGCGGCCCGCGGAATACCGGCCTTCTCCGCATAATCCCGCGCTCCTCGCAACGCACGAGAGAGCGCGTCACGGCGCTCGGCCTTCAACAACAGGTGAAAGCGATAGATGCGCTTGATCTTCGCGATTGGCGCCGCTGCCGGACCCAGCACGCGTATGCCCGGCAGTTCCGCGGATTGAAACCACTTTCCCAGGGCTGCGGCCCATCCGGCTGCCTCTTCCATCCGCTGGCTGCGCACCAGAATATTTGCGATCACGCCGTAGGGCGGGTAGTGCATCCATCTGCGGTACTTCAACTCCTTGGCCGTGAAGCCGCGATAGTCGTGCGCCTGGGCACACTGGATGGAATAGTGCTCCGGATGATAGCTCTGCACGACAACGCGGCCCAGTGACTCGCCGCGTCCGGCGCGTCCTGACACCTGCGTCAGCAATTGAAAGACGCGCTCTGCTGCGCGAAAATCCGGAAGATTGAGAGCATAGTCTGCGCCGACAACACCGACGAGCGTTACTCCGTGGATGTCGTGCCCTTTGGCGATCATCTGCGTACCGACCAGCAGATTGATCTCGCCAGAGTGCAGGCGCGTGAGCAGTCGTTCCATATCGTGGCGGCTGCGGATGGTATCGCGGTCCATGCGACCGATGCGCGCACGCGGAAAGATTTCCTGCAGACGCTCCTCGCCCTGCTGCGAGCCGGCGCCGAGGAAGTAGAGATGCTCGCTGCCACACTTCGGGCAGAGCTTCGGCACCGTGCGACGGGAGCCGCAGTAGTGGCATTCCAGCCGCTGGCCAACGTGCGCGTGCACGTCCTCGGACGCGAGAGGCTTGTGATGGGTCATCGCGATCGCGCAGTTCTCGCATTCCAGGCGCTCGCCGCACGCACGGCACATGACAACAAAGGAGTAGCCCCGGCGGTTGAGCAGGATGATGGCCTGCTCACCGCGGACGAGCGTTGCTTCGGTTTCGGCGATCAGCCGTCGCGAGAATAACTGCTCTTTACTGGTCTCCTGAAACTCCTGCCGCATATCGATGAGTTCGACCTCCGGCAGCGGGCGCTGATTGACGCGCTCCGGCATCTCGATCAGGCTATAGCGGCCGCAGGATGTGTTGTACCAGCTTTCGAGCGACGGTGTGGCCGAGCCGAGCACAACGGGCGCGTTTGCAAGCTTGGCGCGCATCACGGCGACATCGCGCGCGTGATAGCGCGGATTCTCCTCCTGCTTGTATGAGCCGTCGTGCTCCTCATCGACGATGATGAGGCCCAGCCGCATAGCGGGCGCGAAGATGGCGGAGCGGGTACCGACGATGATCCGCGCTTCTCCACGGCGGATGCGATGCCATTGCTCGGCGCGCTCTTCCGGCGTCAGCGCGGAATGCAGCATCGCGACTTCATCCCCGAAGGCGTGATGGAGTTGTGCAGCAGTAGCAGGGGTGAGGCCGATTTCCGGGACGAGGAGAATGGCGGATCGATCGAGTTCGAGGGCGCGCCGCATCGCCGCCATGTAAACGGCGGTCTTTCCGGAGCCGGTGACTCCGTAGAGCAGATTCGCGCGGAAGCCGCCGCTCTCGACCTGCTGCGCGATGGCGAGGAACGCGTTTTGCTGTTGCGCGTTCAGCTCGAACGACTGCGCTTTCAGCCCGCTGAGGTGAAACGCAACCGGCCGCTCCTCGATGCGAATGAGCTCGCGCCGAACAAGTGTGCCGAGCGTGCCGGCGGGCACCGGCAGTCCCCGCAATACTGCAACGGCGAGGGTCCCATCGCCTCCGGCCAGCGCGGCCAGGACGGCCTGCTGGTTTTCGTTCAACTTCGGCAGGCGCTCGACATTGAGGAGCACCGCATGACGCTCCAGGCGGCGCGCATCGCGCGGCGCAGCGATGGCCTCCCGAGCAATCCACTTTTTGCGCACCATGCCTTCGATCAGTTCGCGGCTTGCGCCGGTGACGCGCATCAGCGTGGCGCGGCGCGCGGGCTCGCCGCTGAGCAGTTGGTTGAGCACGGCATATTCCGCCGATTGCTCCTCGGGAGTGCGGTGCGTACGACGTGTGCTTCCCTGCTCCGCTCCTTCTTGCAGCGCCCGGATGCCGGCGCCACTTATGCGGTAGACGACGTGCTTGCGCACCTCGGCAACGAGCGGCAGCATGGCGCGCAGGACTTCGCCCAACGGCGCGAGATAGTACTGGCTGATCCAATGGGCAAGGTCGAGCAACTGCGGCGAGACGATAGCTTCGTCGTCAAGAATGCGCTCGATGTTTTTAGCGTCGACTGGTGGCGGCTCATCGTGAAGGCGGGTCACTACGCCGATAAGTTTTTCGTTGCGAAACGGGACGATGACGCGGCCGCCGAGCGGCGGCGGCTGCGACGCATCGACACGATAGGTAAAGTTCGCGTCGAGCGGC
>DASVAI010000290.1:0-6084 GCA_036376445.1 Acidobacteriaceae bacterium | reverse complement strand
CCCGGCATCCTTTAACTGCTGCTCGATCTGTCTGCCGTAGTCATTGTGACGTTCTGCGATGGGCACCAGCGCAACCTGCACCGGCGCAAGCCACAGCGGAAACGCACCGGCGTAGTGTTCGATGAGCACGCCGAAGAAGCGCTCCACGGAACCGAAGAGAGCGCGATGGACCATCACGGGCTGGTGCCGCTCGCCGTCTTCACCGACGTATTCCAGCTCAAAGCGGGCCGGCAGGTTGAAATCAAACTGCACGGTTGAAAGCTGCCAGAGGCGACCAATGGCATCGACCAGTTTGATGTCTATCTTGGGGCCGTAGAAGGCGCCTTCACCGGGAATTTCCTTGTAGGAGATTTCCTTGCGGCCGAGCGCACGCTTGAGCGAGTCAATGGCGTGCTGCCAGTCCTCAGCCGAGCCGGGATAGTCCTGCGGCCGGGTGGGGTCCCAGCTGGAGACCTCGACCTTGAATTCGTTGAAGCCGAAGGTGGTGAGCACGGCCTGCGCGAAGTCGATGCACGCGACAACCTCGTCTTCGATCTGCTGCGGGGTGCAGAAGATGTGGGCGTCGTCCTGGGTGAAGCCGCGCACGCGCAAGAGGCCGTGCATGGTGCCGGAGCGCTCATAGCGATAGACGCTGCCCAGCTCGGCGAGGCGCACAGGCAGGTCGCGATAGCTCTTGGGTGAGTTTTTGTAGATGAGGATGTGGAAGGGGCAGTTCATGGGCTTCATGCGGTAGTCCGCATCGTCGAGCTCCATGGGGGTGAACATGTTCTGCGAGTAGTAGCCTTCGTGCCCGCTGGTCTGCCAGAGGTTGACGCGAGCGACGTGTGGGGTGAAGACGAGATCGTAACCGCGGCGAATGCATTCTTCGCGCATCCAGTCTTCCATGGCCTTGCGAACGACGCCGCCCTTGGGATGGAAGAAGACGAGTCCGGGGCCGGCGAGCTCCTGGATGGAGAAGAGGTCGAGTTGCTTGCCGAGCACGCGATGGTCGCGGCGCTGCGCTTCTTCGAGCCGCGCGAAGTGTTCATCCATCTCCTTCTTGGAGAAGAACGCAGTGCCGTAGATGCGCTGAAGCTGCGGGTTCTTCTCGTCGCCCAGCCAATATGCGCCGGCGAGCGAGAGCACCTTGAAGGCCTTGACGCGCCCGGTGGAGGGCACATGGGGGCCGCGGCAGAAATCGACAAATCTGCCGTTGCGATAGAGCGAGATCTCCTCGCCCGGCTGAGTGAAGCGCTCAATGAAGTGCACCTTCATGAAATCGCCTTCGGCGCTGTACTCGGCGAGGCCCTTCTCGCGCGGCTCATATTCGCGCACAAACGGCTCGTCGCGCTGCACCACTTCTGCCATTTTCAGCTCGATGGCGGAAAGATCATCCGTGCTGAAGGGCGTGGGCCGATAAAAATCGTAGAAGAAGCCCGCATCGGTAGCCGGTCCGTGACCGAGCTTCGCATCCGGAAAAAGCTCTAGTACCGCGGTGGCCATCACGTGCGCCGCGGAATGGCGCACCACCGGGAGCGCGTCAGGATCTTTTTCTGTGAGGAGCTGAAGGTGGACATCCTCGGTCAAGGGCGCACGGAGGTCGACCAAGCGCTCGGTGGAGGCATCCGGCGCGGCATACATGGCCTGTTCGCCGGGCTCGGATTTCTCATCGCCCGGCAGTGGCTCGGTGCCCGTGGGTTGCGGAGCGGGGTGAGCAGGCCTGATACGCGCCACGATGGCAGCCTGAGCGAGTCGAGGCGAGATGGACATCGCGACATCACGCGGCGTGGAGCCGGCAGGAAGCTGCTTGATCGAGCCATCGGGCAGGTGGATCTGAATCAGGTTCTGGTCTGACATGATCCTTTTCAGAATAGGGGACGCGGCCTGATGCGTCGAGGCGAACGTCCCCTTGCACTTCTACACGAGCCATGGTATCTCTCCTGTAGAAGTGAAAGGGTACCCGGGTGACACAGGAACGCATCGATCTTCCGCAAGGCACGCTCGACCTGCTGATTCTCAGGACACTACTCACCGGCCCGCAGCATGGGTGGGCCGTGTCAGAGCGCGTGCAACAAGTATCAAGCGACGTGCTGCGCATTCAGCAGGGCTCGTTGTATCCGGCGCTCCACCGACTGGAGCGGCGCGGATGGATCAAGGCCAAGTGGGGCACGTCGGAGAACAACCGGCGTGCCAAATACTACGAGCTGACGCGCGCGGGGCAGCGGCAGCTTGAGGCCGAAACGGATAGCTGGCGCAAGCTGACGGCGGCGGTGGCCCAGGTTCTCGAAGGTATGTAGTGGCTCGAAACGATGTGAGGTGCTGCGATGTGGAACGGTTTCTGGTTTCGTCTGCGCGCGCTGTGGCGCCGACGTGCTGAAGAGTCGGATCTGAATGACGAACTGCGCTTCCACTTCGAAAAACAGGTGGAGAAACTTCGTATCACCGGTATTGGAGAGCAGGAGGCCCGGCGACAGGCGCGGCTCATATTCGGCAGTCATGAGCAGGTGAAAGAGGACTGCCGCGAGGCGCGCGGCACCAGCTTCGTCGAAAATGCGCGCCAGGACCTCCGCTACGCAATCCGGCAACTGCGGGCGAACCCAACTTTCGCTATCGTCATCGTCCTCACGCTCGCCTTGAGCATCGGGGCGAACAGCGCCATCTTCAGCGTGATCCATGGTGTGCTCATCCAACCGCTGCCGTACCGTCAACCGGACAAGCTGGTGAGAGCCTTCTTCACTATCCCGGCGTTTCCAAAGTTCCCGTTCAACCCATTCGATTTCCGCGATTTCAGGGCGCGCAACCGGTCGTTCGTAGGCATGGCAGCCTTCACGCGCAGCGATTTGCAGTTGTCCGGCTCAGGAGAGCCGACACGGCTGCATGGGATGCAAATCACCTCCGGATACTTCAACGTGCTGGGGCTCTCGCCGCAATTGGGACGCGAGTTCGATGCCCAAGGAGAGGTTCCGGGGAATGGCCGGCAGGTTATTTTGAGTGACCGGCTGTGGCGCTCCCGCTTCGGCGCTGCGCGCGACATCATCGGGCGCAAGATTACGCTCAATGAACAGCCGTTCACGGTCGTCGGCGTTATGCCGGCGCGAACGGCGCATCCCGGCAACGAGTATCAGCCGCTCGCGTACGGGCAGGACGTGGACGTCTGGTCGCCCTTCACCTTCGAAGGCGATCCCGCCCGACGCGGCTCTCATTTCATGGAAGTGATCGGGCGACTGAAGCCGGGCGTGAGCATGGCGCAAGCCAACGCGGAGATGAATACGCTGCTTCGCCAAATCAGCAACGAACACGGCGGCTACGGTGACTGGAAGATTCTGCTCATTTCGCTGAACGATGAAGTGATTGGAACAAGCCGGCAGATGCTGCTCGTATTGCTCGGCGCAGTCGCCATGGTGCTGCTGATCGCCTGCGCCAATGCCGCCAACCTGATGTTGACTCGCGCGGCCGCGCGCCGGCGCGAGATCGCGGTTCGCGTGGCACTGGGCGCGCCGCGTTCGCGCGTCGTGCGGCAACTGCTCACGGAGAGCCTGCTGATCTCCAGCATCGGCGGCGCATTGGGACTCCTGCTTGCCTTCGGCGGAGTGAAGGCGCTGGTCTCACTATTGCCAGCAAACTTTCCACGCGCGCAGGACATTCATGTAAGCGCTCCGGTCTTTCTCTTCACATTGCTGATCAGCGTGGGCACCGGAGTTGTCTTCGGACTCGCACCCGCCCTGCAGGCCTCCCGCACGGATCCGAAGGAGGGACTCCACAGGGGCGGCCGCGCTACAACCGGTGGCGGCCGGCAGAGCCGGTTACGCAATGGTCTCGTTATCTCGGAAGTGGGCCTCGCCTGCGTGCTGCTCATCGGCGCGGGACTGATGCTGCGCAGCCTGCTGAACCTGATGCATCTCGATCCGGGCTTCCAGACCGACCACGTCGTAACGGCAATGCTTTCGCTGCCGCCGGAGCGCTACAAGACACCTGAGAGTGCTGTGCATTTCATCCAGGAATTGCCGGAACACGTGCGTTCGCTGCCTGGTGTGGAAAGCGCCGGAGTGGGGAGCGACATCCCATGGACCGGCTACGATGACAACGCCGGTTTCACGATCGAAGGCAAGCAGCCCCCGCCTCACGAAGATTTTCATGGCCGTTACCACATGGCGACTCCGGGCTACTTTCAAGCGCTCGGAATTCCGTTGCTCCGCGGCCGATTCTTTACCGACGCGGACAACATGAATGGACCGCTGGTGATGATCGTCAATCACGCGATGGCTCAGCGCTACTGGCCCGGTGAAGATGCTTTGGGCAAGCGCATCACATTTGACGACAACCCAAAGGAGAAGGACTGGATACGAATTGTAGGCATTGTGGGCGATGTCAAAGACCAGCCAAACAGCCCCGGCGCAGAACCTGCCTATTGGTGGCCCTTTTCGCAGACTCCGGTGGGCAAATTCAACCTGCTGCTCGCTGTCCGATCAAAGTCGGACCCGCAACTGCTCGTGAGCGCAATTCGCCAGCAGGTCGCGCATCTCGATCCGGCGCTCGCCGTCGCCGATATCCGCACCATGGACCAGATCGTCACCGCGTCGGTGGCAACTCCGCGATTCGCGTTCGTCCTCGTCGGACTCTTCGGCGGCCTTGCTATCGTACTGGCGGCTATCGGTACGTATGGCGTCATCGCCTATTCCGTCACCCAGCGTACGGCGGAGTTCGGCCTGCGCATGGCGCTCGGCGCGCAGCGCTTGGATGTGCTGCGCCTGGTGCTGCTGCAGGCAGGCAAGATGGTGCTGGCAGGAACCGTAGCCGGCATCGTGTTGGCGCTTGTCTTCGCGCAGGCTTTGAAGAGCCTGATCTACCAGGTGAGCCCGGCCGATCCGCTGACATTCGCGGTAATTGGCGCGGCTGTGGTCTTGATTGCGATCCTCGCCGGTTACGTTCCCGCACGGAAGGCTACGCGGGCCGATCCGATGGTGGCCTTGCGGGCGGAGTGAGTACCTGATTCATGCTGAAACAAAAGGCCCGGAACAAATCCGGGCCTTTTGTTCATCTGCGTGCTGATTATTTCTGCTCCGGCGTAGCTCCCAGATAAACATCTTTTAACGGCGCAACCTGCTGATCGCGCAATTCCGGATGGGGCATCGCCTTGCGCGGCATCATCTCGTCCCGCATCGCGGCGTTGTAGAGGAAGATCGCCTCGACCGTCGCGATCTGCGCGAGATCGGCGGGCTGCAGACGTTCGTACGTGTCCATGTTGGAGTGATGCGTGCGGCTCTCGTAATCCATCGGGTCCTGGATGAACTGGAAGCCCGGAAGGCCAACCGCGTCGAACGACAGGTGATCCGTTCCGCCGGTGTTGCGCATCGTGATCGTGGTCACCCCCAGGTCCTTCAGCGGGGCAATCCACTGGCGGAAGATAGGCTCCACCGCCGCGTTGCCCTGCAGGTAGACGCCGCGAATCTTGCCCGTGCCGTTATCGACGTTGAAGTATGCATCCAGCGTCTTCCACTCCGGCTTTGTCTCGACCGGGCCGGCTGCCTTGCGGATGAATTCGGGCAGCTTCATCTGATCGGGCGCGGTCGAAAGCGGATAGGAGCCGAAGTGTTGCGAGACGTATCCCTTCGAGCCGAAAAGTCCCTGCTCTTCGCCGCTCCACAGCGCAATGCGAATCGTGCGCCGGGGATGAATGTCCAGCGCCTTCAGGATGCGCACGGCCTCCATCGCGACCACCGAGCCTGCGCCATTGTCGGTCGCGCCCTCGGCAGAGGCCCAGGAGTCCAGATGGCCGCCGACCATCACGATCTGATCCTTCAGATTCGGATCGGTGCCGGGAATCTCCGCCACCGTATCGAAGCCATGCTGATGGTCCCCTGTGGTCTTGGTTTCAACGTTCATCTCAACCGTGACCGGCACATGATGCTCGAGCAGGCGATAGATGCGTCCATAGTTTTCGATAGCCGCAACCACGCATGGCACCTTCACGGCTTTTTCTGCCTTGTAGGGCTGCATGCCGAGCGCCGCGCCGTTGTCATCGAAGAACGTGCCGCCCGATCCGCCGGAGTTTTTGCCGTCGCGGCTGGGCAGGATCACGCCGGCCACCTTCTCATCCGTTAGGAA
>DASVAI010000286.1:0-15815 GCA_036376445.1 Acidobacteriaceae bacterium | reverse complement strand
CAAGCCGATTGAGCTTTTCGCCGCTGAGAGTGTGCAGGTGAACGACTCGGCACTCCAGATGCACGGGGCATTCCCGGACTCGCTCCGGCTGCACGATTTCGCTGGGCATCGGAGTCAGACCGGAGACACCGAACTTGTCCGAAATGGAACTGACGGGTCTTGAGTTCCGGCACCGGGTTCTTGCCGGTCAGCGGGGCAAGCTTCTCCACTTTCTGCCACATCTCCGGTGACGGAATATTGATGACGCACTCCCGCAATCGAGTCAGATTGTCTGCTGTCTTTGTCTCATCCAGAAGCCCGAGCACGAAAGTCCAGCCGAGAGCCCAGAAGGAAGAGATCGGCGCGAGATTTGTGCCGCTGTCTTCATTCAGCGAGCTGACGAGTGATTCAGCGAGCTGACGAGTGCGACCGGCGTGCCGAAGTAGAGAATCTTCGGCTCAATAGTGCGGAATCCATCTGCCACAGTGCGCTCCTCGTCAGGAGGAGGCAGTCTCAATCTGGCGGGTTGCCTTTTCCAGAAATGCGCGATCGCTTGCGCTCAGATCGGCTGCCCTCAGCAGGTCAGGGCGATTTCGCAGTGTCTTCAGCAACGCCTGCTCGCGGCGCCATCTGCGAATCGCAGCATGATCGCCGCCGCACAGCACTTCGGGCACTGCCAGCCCGCGAAACTCTGACGGGCGCGTGTAGTGGGGATAATCGAGCAATCCGCCACTACCGTGCGTGGAGCGCGGCGCCGCTCCTTCAACCTGGGGACCGGCATCGGGAGTTCCAAAGCTTTCGTATGCCGTGGAGGCTTCATTACCCAGCACGCCTGGCAGGAGACGAGTGGTCGCATCCATCACAACCGCCGCCGCCAGCTCACCACCACTTAGAACGTAATCGCCGATGGATAACTCGCGATCGCAGAAGAGCGTGTTGATGCGTTCATCCACGCCCTCATAGCGTCCGCAGATCAGCACGATGCGGTTAAGCTGGGCCAGGTCACGTGCGACAGCCTGCGTAAACCGCTCACCCTGCGCCGAGAGAAGGATCACGCTCTCCTGATCGCGCTTGCCTTTCTCTCGAATATCGATCGATTCGATCGCAGCGGCCAGCGGCTCCGGTTTCAGCACCATTCCCTCGCCGCCCCCGAAGGGCCGATCGTCGACCGTGCGATGCCGGTCCGTCGCGAAATCGCGCAGGTCATGGCGCTCGCACTGGACAATGCCGTTTTCAATCGCGCGTCGGACGACGCCGTGTGTCAGGAACCCTTCGAAGAACGCCGGGAAGATGGTGAGGATGTCAAAGCGCATCGCTGCCTTCATCGCCTTCGGACTGCTGCCGCCCGGCACATTCCTGTTCGGTCATCGGCGCATCGATTTCGGTCAGTCCAGCCGGCAGATGCATCCGCAACACGCGGGCACGGAGATCGACCTCCACCAGATATGCCTTGGCAAACGGAATCAGAAGCTCTTCCTCGCACTTCTTCAGCACCAGCAGGTCCGTCGCGCCGCCTTCACCGCGCATGACATCGAGCACCGGACCGAGATCAGCATCGCCGTTGGCTTCGTCGATGAGACGGCAGCCAATCAGGTCCGAGATGTAAACGGAATCATCCGCAAGCGATACGCGCTCCTCGCGAGGAATCGCGACATCCCAGCCGCGATATGCTTCAGCCTCCGCGATAGAATCGACTCCTGCGAACTTAAGGACGACACGCCCCTTGTGCAGCCAGTGCCGCTCGAGCGCGAACTCCCGCGGTGTTTCGGCTGAGGCTGGTGGCAGCAACCATACCCGCGAGCGTTCCGAAAATCGTTCGGGAAAGTCAGTCAGGATATCGGCAATCAACTCGCCGTGGCGGCCCTGCGTCCGAACCAGATGCGCGACGACGGCAAAGCCGGATTCAGGCATGGCTGCCCGCGCCGTCAGCCGGCGGTCGAGGACTCGCTGCCTTCAACCGGCGCGCCGTCCACGTCTTCGTCTTCATCATCCTCATCTTCCACAATGTCGAGCTCGTAGCGCAGATGATGCCCCTGAGCGACCGCTGCCAGAATGGTGCGCATGGAGCGGACAGTTCGTCCCTGCTTGCCAATGACTTTGCCAACATCGTCCGGCGCAACCCGCATTTCCAGCACGACTGTGTCGTCACCTTCGTCGCCCTCGGCGGCTTCCACGAGCACCTCGTCTGGCTGGTCCACCAGGGCGCGGGCGATCTGTTTCATCAGCTCTTCAGCGGCATCCAGCTTTTCGTCGTGGGTCATGCGGCTCCAGCGTGTGAGAAGGTTAGACCGCGTCCAGGCACCAGGACGCGCAGGCAGGTCTCTTAAGCGACCGGGGCGGGCGCGGGAGCTTCCTTGTAATCCTTCAGCAGCTTCGCAACACGATCGGAGAGCTGAGCGCCGTGACTGGTCCAGTGCTCAATGCGGTCCTTCTTCACCAACACGCTCGCGGGATTGGTGCGTGGGTTATAGGTGCCGACCACCTCAATCGAGCGACCGTTGCGGGCGCGGTCCTTCTCGATCACAACTACACGGTAATACGGCTGTTTGCGCGCACCAAAGCGCGCCAAGCGAATCATCAACACAGGATTTCTGTTCCTTTCAGCAAACTCTAAAATCGTCTCGGGATTATTCGGCGGCCGGCAAGCATTCACAGCGGCACGCACGGGTGCGATCACACCCACATTGCTCCCAACCCATCAAGTATCGCCAAATCAGTGGCTTTCCGCAAGTCCGGTCGGGCCGACCTTCCTGTGGTTTTGGACCGCCAAGGAAGCTGGACATAAGCGGTCTCTCGCGGCCATTGTGCTCCAACTGCGATAGCTGCTCTTGGATTCCAGCCAGAGCTGTGTCACTTCCACCGATTAATTTACGAGGAAGCACAATGCGACTGAAGATGAGCGGACGGCCGCGGACCACGTCGTCGCGCTTGTGCCTAGGGGAAATATGGGACGGTGCCAGCTCTTGCCGTTCCTGGAGCACTAAAAGCAAAGCCTGCCGAAGCTGGCAGGCTTTGCTTTGGATCAGAAATGTTCTACATGGCTTCGAGGTATTTGGGGAAGAGCTGGCCGGCGCTCTCCTGAAATAGCATGGTCAGCCGCGCGAGCATCTCGCTGTAGAGAGTAGTCGCGCGATGGGCATTGACCGATGCGCCTACTGTCGAGTGGGACATCGCATACTTGCAGAGTGCCATCAGGACGCAGAGCCGAATCTGGAAGGCATCACTGCGCAGCCCTTCAAGCAGCGCCTCATCCGGGTTTGTTCCGTGCTCGGCAGCGTAGTCGGCAAGCTGGACCAGCAGTGGTGCGTTGCAATACATCGCCCAGAGGCCGCGCGCGCCATCAATTCGCTTCCAGATGTCTGCTGGGGTTGCCCTGATGCCGCCGCGATAAAGATACCGCTCGGAGACTTCGTCGAGGCCCCAATCATTAGCCCGTAGCGCTGCAACAATCTCGTCCCAGCTCCGCTGCTTCCGTTTTGTCTGCGAGCGGCGCCATAGCCCTACCAGTACGAGCAGGCTTACCGCGAGCAGTATCTGGAACAGTGAGAACGTCATCTGCGATCAGTGCTCCGGGTAACAGATAAACGAGTACGTTTGGCTGACTCAGCTATTGTTACCAGAACTTCCTGCATTTGTGGAGTGAAATCTTTGCGCGGTGCTTCATTTCGGGAAAACGCCCAGATCCAGAAGACCAGCGTCAGGTTGTAGGCTGCCGATTGAATCTGCATAAGCCTGCTCAAATGAGCAATATAGATCTGCCTGTCTCCAGTTGGAACATGGCTCGAGCTGATCTGGATCAGGAGGGAAACCCCGGCATAGAACGCCAGCCCGGTCGCCAGTTGAAGGGCGTGATTCTTCCACCCGATGCCCAGGACCTGTGCAAAACCTGCCAGTGCGGCGAAGAGCAGGATCTTCAGGATCGCGAGGCCGAACGTTATCTGCAGTGAAACTCGAACGAGTTGCTCCCCAATACCGCTGGACTGAACCTGATGGGAGAAACTCGCCGCTATGATGGCGCACAACAAAACGCCAACTGTCGCGATCGGGCCTATCGGTAGAGATATGGATCGCCGCGAAGGGCGGAGGACATTGCGCGAGATCTCGAACAAAATAAGGAGCTGAAGAACGTAATCCAGAATCGTAACGATGAAGTAATAGTGTTGATAAGGGATGCCGTCGGTGCTTAGGGACCACCCGATGGGATCTTCGGCGAGATTGAGAAAGAGATAGATAAGAAAAATCGGATAAAGTCGCGCCAGACCTTTCCGAAAGATGACAACGCAGAGCCCGGCCTGCAACAGCAGGCCGGCTGCAATGCTGATCGAATCAACGGATAAAGCGCGCATTGCTCCTCGAAATTGCTACATCGAAGAGCATACGCTACGAAATTCTGTTGTTCGATGATCCGTATGGGTCAAAGGAGAAGCAACTACACTCCCTAACTGCCCAGGTTCTTAGGGAACGGCAGGTTAGGGCTGCTCATGGTTATCTTGCCCAGGTTCTTAGGGAACGGCAGATTGGGGCTGCTCATGGCGATCTTGCCCAAGTTCTTGGGGAACGGCAGATTGGGACTGCTCATCGCGACCTTGCCCAGGTTCTTAGGGAACGGCAGATTGGGGCTGCTCATGGCGACCTTGCCCAGGTTCTTGGGGAACGGCAGATTGGGGCTGCTCATGGCGACCTTGCCCAGGTTCTTAGGGAACGGCAGGTTGGGACTGGCGGTCGATATCTTTACGTTAGCAAAGCAGGGTACTGTCAGAACGGCGGACAAGACTGCAGCGAACAACAATTTCATAATAGGGGCCTCCCCATGGGTCTGGTTCTCGTGGCGTATCGCCTCCGCTTTTCGAACCTTAGCGAAGGTTGCCTGCACTTGCTACAACTTTGGTGGAATTTATAGTTGCAGAGAGTGGTAATATTACCGACGTACTATTTAGGGCTTCTGACGACCGCCAGAGGGTCACGCAAAATTGGCGCGATAGAATAGAAGAGTCACGTCTTTTGCAGCTCCGCTCCCCTGACGGGCCGCTTGGCTACTCTTTTCGTGGGATGTCAGGGACGATGGCAGAAACCTATAGTGACCGAATGACTCCCGCTCTCTCAGCGCAGGCAAAAACGGATGCCCCGGTTGAGCTGAGAAATGCCGTCCGTTTTCCGCTTCGAATTCCGTTGCGGTTGTTCACCGCGAGTGGCGAAATTGCGGCCATGACGGAGAACATTTCAGCCACTGGAGTGGCGTTTACCTTGCCACGCCCCCTGGAAGCCCAAACCCAGGTACGGTTTACGATGAAGATGCCGGCCGAGGCTATGGGCACCCCCACAGATGTGGTAGTTCACTGCACGGGGCGTGTGGTACGCTGCAACACCAGCGATACCTGCTGGCGTGCCGCGGCAGTTATCGACGAATATTACTTCAGTCAGTAGAATTGTTATGAGCGCAGCCAAGCCCCACATGCTTGACGAATCGAACATCGAGGATCAGGTCGAAGCCAACGCTTCTACTGAGCCGAACATCATCCGGATCATTCTTGCGGATTCGCAGGCGATCTATCGCGTCGGCATGCGAAAAATCTTTGCCCTTGAAGACGACATACGGGTTGTTGCTCAGGTCGATACTCTGCAGAATCTGGAGTCGGCTATCCAGCGCTTCCCGACGGATCTCGTGATTCTTGAAGGCGGCCTGATCTCCGGAACCACGGATGCCATCCCAGCCATCGTGCGACGCAATCCCCAGGTCAAGATCATTATTCAGGCAGTTGCCACCGATGAGCAGAACACGGTCGAGCTCTATCGCCGGGGTGTGCGCGGCATTATCCCCCGGTCCATATCACCAGATCTGCTGGTGAAATGCGTCCGTAAAATTGCGCAGGGCGAAACCTGGATCGATAACCAATCGGTGAACTGGGTGATCGAGGCTTATCGGTCTCAGGCGACGGCGCTTACCAGCCCTAAGAGCCAGCCCCGTCTCTCTCCCAAAGAGATGTCGATCATTACCTGTATTACGCAAGGGAAGCGGAATAAAGAAATTGCCTACCAGCTTGGGACGACCGAGCAGGTGATCAAGAACTACCTGCGCAAGATTTATGACAAGCTGGGCGTTTCGGATCGCCTGGAGCTGGCGCTCTACTGCCTGCACCACCAGTTGCACAAAAAGTTTGCCGACGGCTCCGCCAATCCCGATGGCGGCGACGCGGTTCTCACGCCTATGCCTACGCAACAGAGCTCCCCAGCAGAAAAATAGCTTCGCCAATCGGCTTCGGCAATACGGAGGGAGTTTCCCTCTCTTCGTTCAGCCGGCACGCATGGTGTGTACCTGCATCGGCTTGCGCTCACCGCGCGCGACTTCATCCAGCAATTCGAGGAGCAGGTGAAGGCGCTCCGCACTCATGTGCTGAAACAGCCCTTCAATGCGGGCTTCGAGTGCGGGTTCAACCGATGCCAGCAATTGTGCACCCTCCTCGGTCAACTCCGTAACCACCGCACGGCGGTCGTGCGCCCCGCGCCGCCGTCTGATCAGTTGCTGCTTTCCAAGCCGGTCCAACAGTCGAGTAATGTCCGGATCGGCCCCGGAGAGTCGGCCACCGAGCTCCGTGCATGTAAGTCCGCTCGGCCCATGAATCCGCAAGGCACGCAAAACGCTGTACTGGCTGGTGGTCATGCCATGACTGCGTAAGGTCAGATGGATCTCGCGGCGGAGGCGATCGGTGACCTCTTCCAGAGCGTAGAGTGCTAACTCCGCGGGACGCGAACCTTGGGGATCGGCCTGCGATTCCGGCTTTGGCGATCTCTCCACGTTCGCTTCTCCTGGCTGACACCTGCGCGCTGAGAGGACGCGCCGCGTGAGTCTCGATTCAGCTCACCATATCTGCTGTGATGCATTTGGCAATGCAAGCAGCCGCGGTATCCTGCCGCATCAAAACTCTGTTCCATCTGCTGCTATGCTGGCGTCTGATTTGCTGAACCTCCTGGCTCCATTCCGCCCCCTCACGCCGAAGCAGCGCCATGCATTCGCAGCTTGCTTCCTGGGCTGGTCGCTGGACGCGTTTGACTATTTCATTCTCGTGTTTTGTGTATCAGCAATTGCGACAGATTTTCGCGTTGCCAAGAGCGCGGTCGCGGAAGCCCTTGTTCTGACGCTGGCCTTTCGTCCCCTCGGCGCCCTCCTTTTCGGTTGGATGGCGGATCGGGTGGGACGGCGGCCAACTCTCATCGTCAATATCCTTGTTTACTCCATTCTGGAACTCGCCTGCGCATTCGCTCCGTCACTGCATGTGCTCCTGTTCTTAAGGGCGCTTTTTGGCATTGCGATGGGCGGAGAATGGGGAGTAGGCGCAGCTCTTGCCTTTGAGACCCTGCCCAAAGAAAACCGCGGATTTTTCTCCGGCGTTCTGCAGGAGGGCTATTCCGTCGGCTATCTGGTTGCAGCGGCGGCCTTTGGTCTTCTTTTTTCCTCGATTGGCTGGCGTGGAATGTTCGTGGTCGGCGCTGCGCCCGCGCTGGTAGCGGGCTATATCGGCTGGAAGGTAGAGGAATCGCCGGCTTGGCAGCAGGGAAGTGGGGCGCGAGCTGCGGGCATGAGCCTTTCCGGATTATGGCAAGGGGTTCGCGCGCACCTGCCGCTCTTTCTGTTTCTAGTCGTGCTTATGGCGGGATTCAACTCGTTCAGTCACGGCAGCCAGGACCTGCATCCTCTGTTTCTGCAAAGCGATCACCAATTCGATCCGCACACCGTCAGCCTCATCGGCATTGTGCTCGCTCTGGGCGCGATCACCGGAGGCATCGTGTTTGGCTCACTGTCAGAACGGTGGGGAAGAAAGCGCGCCATCATCACCGCGTCACTCCTGGTGATTCCGGTTACGCCGCTGGCCATGCTGGCTCATGGCCGGATAGCCCTTGCGGCGGGCGCATTTCTGGTGCAGTTCATGGTGCAGGGCGCTTGGGGTGTCATCCCAGTGTATCTCAGCGAAATTTCCCCGGGCCCCGTACGGGCCACTTTTCCCGGCGTCGTGTATCAGCTTGGCAACCTGATCGCGTCGCGAGTGCCGAGCATTCAAGCACATGCTGCCGAACGCCTCGGCAGCTACGGGCCGGTGCTCGCCGTTTCAACCATCGCTGCGGGACTCTTCATTGCAGCGGTGATGGCTCTCGCTCGCGAATCACGCGGCGCGGAGATCACGACCTGACTGTGCAGACCAGTAAGTATTCTGCGCAAGGTTACACTTCCGCCATGCGATTCTCTGCTCTGCTGCTTCTTATTGTTTCTGCCGCTTTTTCTCAGGCGCAAACGCAGCCATCGAAGGCGATCAACCTTTATCCCGGTGCCGCGCCGGGAGCGATCGGCCACAGGGCCGCCGACCGTCCGACGATCGACGTCTATTTGCCGGCGAACAATCCGACTCGCACTGCAGTGCTCGTGATTCCGGGTGGCAGCTATCACGATGTCGTTGCAGAACAGGAGGGCGCTCTCCCGGCTCAATGGCTGGTGCAGCGTGGTGTTGCGGCTTTCGTGCTGCACTATCGAGTGGCGCCATATCGGTACCCCGTTCCCATCGCGGATGCTGAGCGCGCGATGCGGCTATTGCGGAGCAGGGCAGCGGAATTCGGTTTCGCGGCTGATCATCTCGGCGCATGGGGCTTCTCCGCCGGTGGCCATATCACGAGCATTCTGGCGACGCTATTTGATAACGGCGTGCCGTCGAGTCCGGATGCGGTCGAACATGCAAGCGACCGGCCTGACTTCGTCGTTCTCGCGTATCCCGTCATCAGCATGAAGCCTGGAATCGGCCACGCCGGCTCGCGCGAGAACCTGCTCGGATCCGACGCGGCGCTGATGGCTCTGCTCTCAGCGGAAGACCATGTGACACCCATGAGTCCGCCCGCTTTCGTATTCACGACGGACGATGATGACGTTGTGCCATCACAGAACAGCACACTGTATGTAGCAGCGTGCCAGCGGGCCGGAGTTCCTGTGGAGTTCCACATGTTCGAGCACGGACATCATGGCGTCAATCTCGCCGAGAAGATTCCGTCATTGCACCTGTGGACTCTGCTGCTGGAAAGCTGGATGCGTGAGAACCACTGGATGGCGGCCGAGCAGGAATAGTCACTCAGGGAATAGGCCTCTCGGCCAACGTGCGCACCAGCCTCCCCCCATAGGCCATTCCGCAGCATAAAACCATCACACAGACCAGTATCGAGGTCAGGCCGGCCTGCTTGCCGATGAAGCCGAGCCCTGGCGGGCCGGCCAACAGGCCCGCATATCCAATGCCTACCGTCGTTGCGATGCCCGCGCCCGCGGGAACTTCGGGGACGCGGCCGGCAGTGCGGTAGATCACCGGCGAACTGTTGGCCAGTCCGACGCCTACCAGTGCGAAGCCGACGAGCCACCAGATCGGGCTCATCAGATGCTGCCATCCCGTGATAATGACGATCCCTAGCCCTGCGGCAGCAATAAGTCCGCCGACAAATAGAGTCCGTTCCTCGCCGAGGCGCGCAACAATGCCGTCGCCGGATAGGCGTCCGGAGACCATGAGGGCGGCGAAGATGGCATAGCCGTAGCCCGAGACGCCGAGCCCAGCCCCGCGAGTGACGCGCAGGTAGAGCCCGCTCCAATCCGCCATTGATCCTTCGCACACCATCGAGATAAAAGCCACAAGCCCCAGCAGTAGAAGGCGGCCATGCGGTCGCAGCGCATGAGGCTGTTCGTGCAGACCCTCTTCCCGCCGCGTAAACAGGAAGGGCGTACCCGCAAGAACCAGGAGCGCTACAAGAAATGAAAAACTCAGGACGATCATGCTTGCGGGCACATGCCGGGTGAGCATGAAACTGGTGATGGCCGAGCCGGCGAACCCGCCGATACTCCACATGCCGTGCAGCCGAGAAATCGTGCGTTCCCCAAGCTGCTCTTCGACGGCGATGCCTTGTGCGTTCATTGCGACATCCATGCTTGCGCCGGCAATTCCGAAGCAGAACAAAGCGAGCGCCAGCAGCAGCATTGTGGGCGCCAGCACAACTGCGCTGAGCATGACAGGGAAGCCAATGCCAGCCACCCGGCATACGGCCCGGCTTCCGACGCGCGCCGTCAGCCTTCCTGCGATTGGCATCGACATGACGGCTCCCAGGCCGCTGGCCAGCAAAGCCCAGCCCAGCGTCGCTGGATCGAGGTGCAGTTCGCGCGCCCGGTCCGGCACATGTGGCACCCAGGCGCCCATCACCAGACCGTTTGCCATGAAGTAGGCAGCGACGGCGCGCTGGGCGATCCTTGCACGTGACAGCGCCGGCAGTGTCGAACTAGGCATTCTCTTTAGAGTATGCAACTTCCAACCACGGTGCGCCGCGATAAGGTGGAATCAGGAGCGAACTTCATGCCGCCTGTGCTATGGCAACTCTCCCCCGCTGCTGTCCGCGTGCTGGGCTCGTTGTTGGAGAAGGAGACGACTACCCCGGAGTACTACCCTCTGTCGCTGCTGGCGCTCACGAACGCTTGTAATCAGAAGAGCAGCCGCTACCCGGTTATGGACTTGAGTGAGGACGAGGTTCGCACGGCTCTTCACGAACTTGAGGAAGCCGGCCTTGTTTCTCCCGCGCGCGGCAATGAAGGCAGGGTGACGAAATACGCGCACCACATCGGTGAGGTATTCAACCTCCGTCGCGGCGAAGTGGCGGTGCTGTGCATTCTTCTCCTGCGCGGCCCGCAGACAACTGGCGAGCTGCGCAGCCGCACCGAACGCCTGCATAACTTTGCCGCCCTGGATGAGGTGGAAAGCACATTGCAGCAGCTTGCCATGCGCGAGCCGCCGCTGGCGCGCGCTCTGCCGCGAGAGGCCGGGGCGCGCGAGACGCGCTACGTGCACTTGCTAAGCCCGGTTGGTCTCGATATGCGGCCGGCTCAGCGTGAGTCTTCGGATGAAAGCGCTGCCTCCGCGAAAGTCGCGGCACTGGAGGAGGAAATCGCGGAGCTTCGTGCGCGCGTCGGCGCGCTTGAGGATAAGTTGGCGCAACTTGCTGGCTGATTGTCGGTACTGAACTATTCTCAATCCATGAACTGGCTTTTGTGGGCGCTACTGTCGGCATTCTTTGCCGCCGCAACGGCGATCCTGGCCAAGATCGGCGTGGCCGGCATCGATTCCAACCTTGCCACTGCGATTCGCACGACGGTCGTGCTGGTCTTTACGTGGTCCATTGCCGTCGCGCTGGGAAGGCATAATACCATCGCGGGTATTGCCGCCCGCTCCTGGCTCTTCCTGGTTCTTTCGGGCATCGCTACGGGTCTCTCGTGGCTGTGTTACTTCCGTGCGCTGCAACTTGGACCGGCATCGGCGGTTGCACCGATCGACAAGCTCAGCGTGGTGCTGGTGATCCTTTTCGCCTGGATTTTTCTCGGCGAAGGCTTGACCCTGCACAAGGTCCTGGGCGGCGTGCTTATTGCGGGTGGGGCCGCAACTCTCGTCTTTGGTTGAGTCCCGCCTCAGATACTAAGTGTTGACGGCTAAGCAGACAGAATTAGAAGAGTAAGAGTGGGCTTTACCGCATGCCCTGGTGGAGACGGAACTCTGCGCGGCAGCCGTGATCTACCCAGACGCCGTGGCGGTCAAAGCCCCAGCTATAGCCTTCCGTGCAGCGCGTGTCGCTCAGTTTGTGAAAGAGGCGCACTCCCTGCAGTGTATCGGCCTGACAGAAGTGCCGTTTGCCGTCGCTGGATGAGCAGGTGAGTGTCAGCCTCTCCGGCGGCGCCGCGAGCGCGCTATCTACCGAGTCGACCTTAAAGTCGGCGCGGCAGCCATGATCCACCCAAATTCCGCGGCGGTCATAGCCCCAGCTATAGCCTTCTTCGCACGCGGCATCGCTTCGCTGGCGCTGCATCGAAACGCCGCCGCGGGTTTCTACGTTGCAGTAATGGCGCTTGCCATTGTCGGACGAGCAGGAGATCGATCGCTGCGCCTCTGCCGGTGCGGTCATTGCCGCGACAGCGATCACGCTCGCCGCGATTCCCATGAGCGTCCGAATCCGTATCCAGTCTTTGTCCCGCTCTATCATGCGCTACCGTGATATCGAAACCCGCACTGGGGTGGCAAGTCGCTCTTCATCTTCCCCCTTTCAGGTAAAGGATCATCCCTATCCCGACCGTGACAAATAATAGAAGTGCAGCGAGCAGTACGCCGCCCAGGAGCAGGGACACACGTCGCCGTTGCGCCTCCGACGGACGTGTGATTCCGAAGGCCTGAATGAATATCTCGACAAGATAATCGAGGACTCGCATGGCGCCAGGTTGGACCCTTTCTGTTGATTATTCCCCAGTTCTAGCTGCACGACGAAGGAGTAGCATGGCGCAATGAAGCGGATTCTGCAGCGGCTCAGGGATTTGCTGTCCGGAAGGCGCAGCGCGGCGCCACCCTCGGGAGATGCCGGTGTTCGGGTTCCGCTGAAGCGTGGGCCCGGAGGCCGCAGTGCTGAGGCCGTCGCCGAACTCGACGAGTAAGCCTCAATCCGGCCGCTGCAAATCGAAGCGGTCGCGAGTGCGAACGTATGTGGGGCCTCCCATGCGCCCGATTGCAGCAAGCTTCTCCGGGTCGATGCGGTAGTTGTCCACGACATCTTCGCGGACATGGAAACGCAGAACATCCCCCAGGACGATGCTGCTGCCATGGACCTGTTCACTAATCTCGACAATCTGCCGCAGACGGCACTCCATCTGGATCGGACTCTCCGCTACTCTTGGAGGTTTGACCAGTTCACTGGCCAGCGGTGTCAGGCCGGCTAGTTCGAACTCGTCCACATGGGGCGGCACCTGCGCGGAGGTCAGATTCATCTTGTCGGCCATGGTTTCTGTCACCACGTTGATGACGAACTCACGCGTCGCGATGACGTTCAGCAGTGTGTCCTTGTGCGTCCCCAATTGGAGTTCCGCATTCTCAGGCCGCACCGATGCGCAAAACATTACAACCGGAGGAGCGGCGCTGACGCCATTGAAGAAGCTGAACGGCGCCAGATTGCGCACACCGCGCTCATCCAGCGAAGAAACGAAAGCAATTGGACGCGGCACAATCGCGCCGATCATGAGTTTGTAGATGTTCTGGACGGATTCCTGCTGTGGATCGAACGTGAGCATGTTTCTAGTAGACAACTACAGGCCACATCAGAGAACGGAAGCAGAATGGTCTGTTTCCGGGCAGATATGCTGCCGTCGTCCACCTTTGTCTGCGGTGTTCTGTCAGAGATTTCCCCGTTCGGCCTGTTCGCGCTCGATCGCTTCAAACAGCGCTTTGAAGTTGCCTTTGCCGAAGCTGCGGCTGCCCTTGCGCTGAATGATCTCGTAGAACAGGGTGGGCCGGTCTTCGACTGGCTTGGTAAAAATCTGCAGCATGTAGCCTTCGTCGTCGCGATCCACCAGGATGCCCAGCTTCTCCAGTTCCTCGATCGGCTCCTCGATCTTACCGACGCGCTCCTGCAGGCTGGTGTAGTAGCTGTGCGGCACCTTCAGAAATTCGATTCCTTGTTTCTGCAGCTGTTCGACGGTGTGCAGGATGTCATTTGTTGCCAGGGCGAGATGCTGCACGCCGGGGCCGCCGTAGAAATCCAGATATTCCTCGATCTGCGACTTCCTCCGTCCCTCAGCCGGTTCGTTGATCGGAAACTTTACGCGTCCGTTGCCGTTGGCCATTACTTTCGACATCAGCGCCGAGTACTCGGTTGAGATGTCCTGATCATCGAAATGCTGGTAGAGTCCGAAGCCCATCACGTCGCGGTAGAAGTCGACAAAGCGGTTCATCTCATTCCAGCCCACGTTGCCGACCATGTGGTCGATGTGGAGCAGACCTACCGGGCGCGCCTGCATGTCTTCCGGCATCGCGCGGAAACCGGGAAGGAATGGACCGGTGTAGTTCTGGCGTTCGATGAAAGTGTGGATCGTCTCGCCGTAAGTTGCGATGCTAGACATGACAACCGTACCGTTGTCGTCCTTCACTTCGAAGGGCTCGCGCACGCTCTTCGCGCCGCGCCTGGTTGTCTCCTGCCAGGCTGCTCGCGCGTCATCCACCCACAGAGCGATGTCTTTCACGCCGTCACCATGTCTTTGGATGTGCGCAGCAATCTCACCTTCAGGTCGCAGAGGCGTGGTCAGCACCAGCCGCACTTTACCCTGCTGCAGCACATAGGAGGCACGATCACGTAAGCCGGTTTCCGGGCCGGCGTAGGCGACCAGCTTGTGGCCGAAGGCGAGCCGATAGTAGTAGGCCGCCTGGCGCGCATTGCCCACATAAAACTCGACATAATCGGTGCCGTTGAGCGGTAGAAAGTCCTTCTGTGCCGGAGCTTCCGGATGCACCATAGTGGCCATTGTTCACCCTCCAGATCGCGGCGCATCGCAGCCACGTGTTCGGCCGCCGTTTGCGCAACCCACCACGATATACCGCGGCGGCGAGCTGTCGCCAGACGTGTGACCTTCGTCCATTGACATTTCCGCTCTCGGCTGCAATCCTCGAAGGTTTTCACGGGCTGCCTTCGCGCAACACAACGGATTGGGCGACGTCCAAATCTCAGGAGAGAGGGATTCTCTATGGCCGCGACTGTTTCTGCTCCCAGCCTCCCGCTTGCTGCGCCATATCTCATCCAGCAGGACTGGAATGCGTATACGCCGGCGCAGCACTCCGTATGGCAGGAGCTGGTGGGCCGTCGGATGCCGCAGCTTGAGGAGCACGCCTGCCAGGAGTATCTCGATGGCTTCCACAACATCGGACTCAAGCAGGGTCACATTCCCAACCTCGCGGAGGTGAACAAGCTGCTTTCGCCGCGCACCGGCTGGAACTCGACTCCGGTTTCGGGTTATCTGCCGGCAGCGGCGTTCTTCGAGATGCTGGCGGCACGCCGATTTCCGACGACGGTGACGATCCGGAGTGCGGAATCGTTGGAGTACACGCCGGAGCCGGACATCTTCCATGATGTCTTCGGCCATGTGCCGATGCATGCGCATGCGGTCTTCGCAGATTTCCTCCAGAGCTATGGGCAGGTCTGCGCGGGGCTCACTCGCAAGCAGGATATCGACCGCATGGGGCGTCTCTTCTGGTTCACCGTGGAGTTCGGTGTGATCCGGCAGCAGGGGAGAATCAAGCTCTACGGCTCGGGGCTGATCTCGTCTCATGGGGAATCGAATTACGTGCTCTCCGGCGGCCCGGAGATTCGCGACTTCAATCTGGACGAGGTGCTCGACCGCGACTTCAACATCCACGAGATGCAGAAGGTGCTCTATGCCGTGGAGTCATTCGAGCAGATCTACGAGGCCACGCGCGCGGCTCGCGAGCGTCTGGGCTGAGCCGAAAGCAGCTCTGCTTCCCCAAAAGATGCACATAAATTCATGCGAATTTGTCTTGCATTCATGCACAATGCAGGGGAGGAGCCTCGGCAGTGCCGCGCATCAATTTTCATCTGCAGCTCGAGCAATTAAAGGACAAACTGCTCGCGATGGCGGCGCTTTCGCAGCAGTCCGTCGAGTATGCGGTGGATGCCTACGTGGACCGGGACCAGCGGCTGATCACCTTCGTGCGCGACAACGAGACGGCGATCAACCTCGCGCAGCGCGACGTGGATGAGATGGCGTATGAACTGCTCGCCAAGGAGCAGCCTATGGCCATCGATCTGCGGTTCATCTTTTCCGTGATCAAGATCAACGCCGACCTGGAGCGCATCGGCGACCAGTCCATGAGCATCGCCCGGCGCGCGGAAGACATGCTGCGGTACCCAGCGCCCAAGCTTCCGGTGGACATTGCCGCGATGGGCACCCATGCAAGCGACATGATGCGCCGCGCCGTCCAGGCGCTCATCGAAGCCGACGCTCCGCTGGC
>DASVAI010000284.1:0-4788 GCA_036376445.1 Acidobacteriaceae bacterium | reverse complement strand
TTCAGGTACTTCTCATCCAGCGGCGGCTGCTTCTCTATGGCGTCGCGCTGGCTGATCTCGTAGGCGATCTCGATGTTTGCCCGCGCGCTGAGTGTTGGCAGCAGATTGAATTTCTGAAAGACAAATCCAATCTTGCGGCCGCGAACAGCCGTGCGCTCACCGTCCGGCAGCTTCGAAAAATCCACGCCGTCGATCAAAACACTGCCGGCGGTCGCGCGGGTGAGCCCACCAAGCAGATAGAACAGCGTCGATTTGCCACTGCCCGAGGGTCCCACGATGGATACGAACTCGCCGCGTTCCACGCTGAAGGAGACATCTTTCAGGGCCGGGACGGCAATGCGGCCCGAACGATACGTCTTGCTCAGGCCCTGCGCGACGATGATGGGAGAGGCTCCGTTGGACGACACTCGGCGATTGTATCGTCCCAGAGGCTAAGATCCGGGCCTTAGCCGGCAGCGCTCATCGCGTCCGGGGCCATTTGCGGCATCATGGTGGCATCGTGCTCGCGGTGCTGCGCCTTGCGTGGCCCGCGCTTGCGCGCAATCATCACGCGAATGCGCTCCAGCACCTCCAGCGGCGTGCACGCGCCCTTGGGCAGAAACGCATCGGCGCTGCTGGCGCGCTCAAAGTTCTTCACGCTCCCGCTCAGGATGATGGTCGGCACCTCGGGCGCCATGGATTTCATGCGCCGCACTAGTTCGTTGCCGTCCATCTGCGGCATGATCAGGTCGCTCAACACCAGATCCACATTGCCGGCGGCGAAGATCTCCAGCGCCTCCGCGGCCGTGTGGGCAGTCAACACCCGATAGCCCCTCGTCTCCAGCATGAATTTGCGAACCGAAAGCGCCTGCTCGTTATCGTCAACGCAGAGAATCGTTTTGCGTGGCCTCATGAATCTCCCCTTTTGCCCCGCGATGCGGGGCCAGATTGCTCCGGCAGGGCACATTTCGAGTGTGCGGCTTCCGGAGGGGTTTGCCGTTGCCGCAGACGAGGCCCGGGCTGCCGGAAGACAAAGAGGCTCCAGCCGCGTACGGATCAGGCTTGCGAGGAAGCCCACTCCGCTGTTCGCGTTGCCGCTGTCATCCGGGCGCGCAGGCCCTGTTTGCGGAGAGCAGGAGACGGGCTGGACATGGTTGCCAGCGCTCCTCGCCTGGGCCTGGGTCCGGGCCTACCGGCAACAGCATGCCGGAAATGCCGGACTGCGACCAGCCACGACGAGCCTCCCCTTGTGCCCTGCTTCATAGAACTCGTAACTTCGTGTCTATACGTGCAGTAACAAGAGGTGCGCACATGCCAGATGTGCCCTGCTCTAGTTCAAGTTGTCAGTCAAAAAAGGCGAAAGCTTTGTTTGTCGATTCCTCGACAACGTTCCCGAGAGTAAGCAGGGTCGGAGAACTACGCAACAGCGAACAATGGGCGAAGCTGCAGACACTTTTCTGGTTGCGTTCTGGAGAAAATCGCGACGGGTGCGCCCCGCATGATGATTCTTGTCACATCGATTGTTGAAAGCGTGTGAATCGCTTTCGAAAAAGCCGTCCGCTTGCACGACCTGCGGTGCGCCGCTGCTGATTTTTCGGAGGGTGCTGCCGGTTGCACTTGCGCTCAGGAATTTTTTCAGTCCGGGCGATGGGGGAGTCTGCCCGGGTGAGCCAATCAAAGGATGGCGGGGGGAGTGCTTGAGCGCCCTGCTAAACGGAGGGCCTCCGGATGCACGCTGCGACTCCAAGCGGAATAAGCAAGAGAAGCGTAACCAGGAACGAGACAAGAATGCTATGCATTGCGGCCTCTCCTTGCGAGGCTCTACAAGCTTGGCCCGGTGGGCCGCATCTCTCCATGCCACTCGCGTGTAAGCGGCTACAACGGACGGGTCAAATTGCCGCCTCCGCTACTCCTTTTCCGAACTCTCCGGCGTCACAGCGCTCGCAAGCGGCTTCCGGGCAAAGTAGTAGAGCGAAAAGGCCAGCAAACAGAACATCAGCACGGACACCCAGTCGTGGTGCAGCGGATTGGTCGCCGGAAACAGCAGCACATCCTGCTTGTCCGTGGCGGCTTCGTAGAGCTTGAGCACAACCCCCAGCAGGCCCACGATCCCGCCAGCTGCGATCAAGCCGGATGCATACAGCGAGCCGGGGCTTACCTCGCTCTCCGTCTCCGCGGTGCGCCCGCTCGCCTGCGTGACAGCCCGATCTACCATCCAGCGCACCACGCCGCCGCAGAAGATCGCCAGCGTAGTCGCAATCGACAAATAGGCTCCCACCGCAAACGAGAGCGAGCGGATTCCCAGCAGCTCCACGGCGATTACGAGAAAGACGCCCAGCAGCACCAGCCCCCAGGGCAGTTTGCGGCTCAGGATGCCGCTGATCACCGTGGCCATCAACCTGGCCTGCGGCGCGGCAGCCTTCTCGCTGCCGATCCCCTGGATCCACTGAACTTCAATCTTCTGCGTCGCCGGATTGTAAAGGTACTTGCCATCCGCCAGCTCATGCGAACCCAGCGCATTCAGAAGCACGTACTGGCCGGCATCGCGCTCGTCCGTTGTTTTGTCTGCGTGGATGACATGAATCCGCGCATGCTGAAAGTGTTCCTGCTGCACCTGTACGCCATCGTGAGGCGCCGAGAGGTCCCACGAGCGCGAAGTGTCGCGAAACTGCTCCAGCCCCTTGTTCATCACGTTCAGCGTTGCGCCAATCACAAACGTCGAGACCACCACGCCGATCATCAGCGCGACCTGCTGCTTCCACGGCGTCGATCCGATCAGAAAACCGGTCTTCAGGTCCTGCGAGGTGTCTCCGGCGTTCGAGGCCGCGACACAAACGACGCCTCCGATGGTGATGGCCAGCGCGCCGAAGGCTGGGGCCGTCCAGCCTTTCACCAGGAAGATGGCCGCCGTCGCCATCAGGGTCGCAATCGTCATGCCGGACACCGGACTGGCCGAGCTGCCGATCAGCCCCACAATCCGGGAAGCGACAGTGACGAATAGGAAGCCGAAGATCACCACTAGGATCGCGGCGGCAAAGTTCGACATCAGCGTCGTCTGCGCGCCGGGAACAGGCCGGAAGGTGAGAAAGAAGAACATCAGCAGCACCAGTCCTGCCGAGCCCAGGATCACGACGGACATGGGAAGATCGCGGTCTGTGCGCAGCGCCGCAGCCTTGCTGGCGCCCTTGCCGAACTCCTTCGCGCCGGACCGCAGCGCGCCCACGATCGTCGGCATCGTTCGCAATAGAGTTATCAGGCCGGAGGCAGCGACCGCCCCCGCGCCCATCGGCCGTATGTAGCTGGCCCACAGGTCTGACGGCGACATCTGCGCCACCGGCTTCGTCCCTGGATAAATCGCGTCCGGCATGTGTGAGCCGAAGAAATAGATAAGTGGCATCACCACCAGCCAGGAAAAGACGCCACCCGCGAAAATCACGCCGGCCACGCGCGGCCCGATAATGTAACCGACCCCGAGATACTCCGGTGTGACATCGGCGCGGATGGCAGCTCCCTTCAGCCACTTCGGCTGGTAGTCCGGCGTGCCCGGCCACGCGCCGAACAGGTTGTCGTTCTGGAAGAGCGTGTAGAGCCCACCCAGCCCCAGCCCATAGAAAACGCGGCTGGCGAACGACCCCCCATGCTCGCCGGCCCGCAGCACGTCCGCGCAGGCCGTGCCCTCCGGATACGTCAGTGAGCCATGCTCCTGCACGATCAACTGCCGGCGCAGGGGAATCATGAACAGCACACCCAGCCAGCCGCCGATCAGCGCGAGGAAGAAGATGCGCGCGTACTCCAGATCGAAACCGAGAAAGACCAGCGCAGGCAGCGTGAAGATGACTCCCGAAGCAATCGACTGGCCCGCATTGCCGGTCGTCTGCACGATATTGTTCTCGAGGATCGATGCGCGTCCCAGCCCGCGCAGCACGCTGATCGACAGCACCGAAATCGGGATCGACGCCGCAACAGTCAGGCCGGCGCGCAGTCCCACATAGACCGTCACGGCTCCGAACAGAATGCCGAAGATCGAGCCCAGCAGAAGCGCCCGAAAGGTAAGCTCAGGCCGGCTCTCTGTCGCCGGCACAAATGGGTGGAACTGCTGCGGCGGAGGCTGAAGCTGCTGCGTCATCTCAGGCACGGTGTATCTCCACGTTCTCTGCGTTGATCGCGTGCGGGGAACAGCGAGTGTATCAGCGGAGCAGCATCATTCGGCAGTCTGGAAGCGCATTTCCGGCAATCCGGCCGCCGCCCGCGTAAGCCGGCTGCGGCAGCCTGCAACCGCACTATCCTCAGACGATGGCGCTCTCCCGAAAGATGATCCGGCTGCTCGCGTACGGAGCCATTTACGTCTTCTGGGGCGGCTCATTCCTCGCGATCCCGCGACATGGTTGCGGTTACCCCGCCCCTCTTCTCCGCAGCCATCCGCTTCTTTCTGGCAGGAGGGGCTCTCTATCTCTTCAGCCGCTCGCGCGGCAGCCGGCCGGTAAACAGCCGCCAAATATGGAACTCAGTACTGATCGGCGGGCTGCTCTTTACCGTCAGCTACGGCTGTCTCTTCTGGGCGGAGACGCGCATCAATTCCGGCACCGCCGCCGTGCTCGCCGCCATGATCCCCATCTGGATTCTTCTGGGCGAGGCGCTCGTGCTCAAGACCCAGCGGCTCACCCTCGCGATCGCCATCGCCACGGTGGTTGGGATCGCAGGCGTCTGCCTGGTCACCCGCTCCATTGGCTTTGAGCGCTCCATGCTCAGCGGCGTTCTGGTGGAGATCCTGAGCACGATTGTCTTTTCCCTCGGCACGCTGTGGAGCCG
>DASVAI010000279.1:0-5949 GCA_036376445.1 Acidobacteriaceae bacterium | reverse complement strand
GCGAGCAGGATGCCGCCGCCGCCGTGCAGGCGATGTTCGATTCCATCGCGCCCCGCTACGATCTGCTGAACCACGTCCTCTCCGGATCAATCGATCGCTTCTGGTGGTGGCGCACGGCGCGGCGCTTCCGGCACATCCTGTCACAGCCCGAAGCGCATATCGCGGACGTCTGCTGTGGCACCGGCGACATGACCATGGCGCTACTCCGTCGCCGGCCTCTGCACGCCACGCCGGTGCTCGCCATCGATTTCTCGCACCAGATGCTGTTACGCGGCGCCGCCAAGTTCCGCAGACACGGCGCTATTCCTGTCGAAGCCGACGCGCTCCATCTCCCGCTGCGCGACAACTCGCTCCAGTTGCTCACCACCGCCTTCGGATTTCGTAACCTGGCCAATTACGAAGCCGGCCTCACGGAGTTTCATCGCGTGCTCGCCCCCGGCGGTGAGCTCGGCATCCTCGACTTCAGCGAGCCCGGCGGCATGCTCGGACGGCTCTACGCCTTCTACTTCCGCCGCGTCCTGCCCCGCATCGGGCGCATGCTCTCGGGCTCCAGCGGCGCTTATGCGTACCTGCCTGCCTCGGTAGAGCGCTTCCCCGCGCCCTCCGAGTTGCTCGGCCAACTTCAGCGCGCCGGTTTTCAAGACGCACGCTGGACGCCTTACACCTTCGGCATCGCCGGTCTCTACACCGCCCGCAAACCATAGTCCGCCTCGCTGGCAGGGCATGCGCAGCGCCGTGTACGCTGTGGGCATGTCGCCGAGTCTCCCGGCCGAATCGAGAACCCAGCCCGGGCCACCGCAGCCCGGACAAGCCGTGCTCAAGCAGAAGCGCGGCGCCGCGCTCATCTCCATGCTGGCCGCCTGCTGCATGACCGCGCTCAAGCTGATCGCCGGTCTGCTGACCGGCAGCCTTGGCATGCTCTCCGACGCCGCGCATTCCGGCCTCGATCTCCTCGGCGCCGCGCTGACATTTTTCTCCGTTCGCGTCTCTGACAAACCTGCCGACGAAGACCATCCCTACGGGCATGCGCGCGTCGAAACGCTCTCCGCGTTCACTGAAACCTTCCTGATGGGCGCATCCTGCGTCTGGATTATCGTCGAAGCTATTCTGCGCATCTTTGTCGCGCCGGTCACAGTCCGGCCGTCGGTCTGGCCCTTCGCCGTGCTTGCGCTCTCAATGCTCGTCGACTTCAGCCGCTCGCGCAGGCTGCGACACGTGGCCGCGATCTCCGGCTCACAGGCGCTAGAGGCCGACGCGCTCCACTTCGCATCTGACATCTGGTCCAGCCTCGCTGTCGCCGTTGGGCTCGCGGCCTCCTATGCCGGTCAGTATTTCGGCATTGCCTGGCTGCGCTACGCCGATCCACTGGCCGCTCTCGTTGTGTCTGCCGTTATCCTGCATTTCGCCTGGGGGCTCGCACGTCGCACCACTTTCGAGCTGCTCGACACTGCACCTGCCGGCGCACGCGAGCGCATCACTCACGCGGTAGAACGCATTGAAGGTGTCGTCGAACTGGAGCGCGTGCGTGTGCGTCGCTCCGGGAACCGCGTCTTTGCCGATCTCCGTGTCGCCGTGCCGCGTTTCGATACCGCCGAGCACATCGAGCTGCTGGTGCAGCGCGTGACCGCCGCCGTCAAGGCCGTCGTGCCCGGCGCCGATGTCACGGTCCGCACCGTGCCTCGCCAGGTGCTCGGAGAAAATATCTTCGATCGCATCCGTGGCGTCGCCGCGCTCAACAACGTCACACTGCACGACCTTAGCATTCAGCAGGAGAAGGAAGGTCTCCGTGTCGAGCAGCACGTTGAGGTGAACGAGTGGCTCCCTCTGCTCGAGGCGCACCGCTTCATCCGCGAGCTCGAAGAGCAGATGTACCGCGCAGCGCCCGAAGTCGCCAATGTGCTCACTCACATCGAGAGCCAGCCCGCCACCATCGAAACCCTCCCCACCGTGGAGCAGGACCGCCGCATCGAGGAAGGCCTGCGGGCGGCTGCGGAAACGCTGCCGGAGATCATCGACGTTCACGAGGTCGCAGTATCGCGCATGGGCGATCGCCTGCACCTCTCCTGCCACTGCACCTTGCCGGACGATCTGCCGATGCATCGCGTGCACGATGTGATCACGTCGCTCGAAGACCGGCTGAAGCTCGAACGCCCGGAGGTCTATCGTATGCTCGTGCATCCCGAACCGCAGGCAGACAACCGGCACGAAAGGCGAACCTGCAACAGCAGCGAGACATCAGGGGAAGTGGAGGAAAAGAATGATCGCCAAAGTGGATTGGCAGCACGATCAGGTATACGCAGCCACATCGGATAGCGGGCACACCCTAACCATGGACAGCGCGCGCGCGGAAGGCCCCACGCCCATGGAGTGCGTGCTGATGAGCCTGTGCTGCTGCACATCGGTCGATGTCGTCAGCATCCTCCAGAAAAAGCGCGAGCCGTTCCAGGGATTGACAGTTTCCGCAACCGCCGAAAAGGCAAAAGAGTCGCCCAACGTCTTCACCCGCATCGAGCTCATTTATCGCGTCAGCGGCGCGGTCACGCACAAGAGCATGGAAGACGCAGTCCGTCTCTCGAAGGAAAAATACTGCTCCGTCTCCGCCATGCTGGAAAAGACCGCGAAGATCACCTACACCATCGAGTACGCGCCTGCATGATCCTGCGCATCTTCCAGTTCGCATTGGTGCTGGCCTTGCTCGTGGTCGTGGGGCTCGTCTCCGCTCTGACCACCATGCACTTCGCCATTCACGGCGCGGAAGTGAGAGTACCGGACTTCCGCGGCATGACCGAAACCGAGGCGATGCACAAAGCCGCTGCCGACGGACTCGAAATCAGCATCGATGATCACTTTTATAGCGCCATCGTTCCCGCCACGCGCATCGTCACGCAGTCGCCCGCGGCGGGCACAGTGGTTCGCACCGGCTGGCAGGTGCGGCTCGGGCAGAGCCTCGGCGCGCAGAAGGTTGCGGTGCCCTCGCTCATTCACGATCCGGAACGCGTCGCCGCGCTGGCCGTCCGCCGCGCCGGCTTGCAGCTCGGCACCATTGCGCACATGCCCGACGCGCTCGCCGAGCCCGGCACTGTCATCGCCCAGTCGCCCGACCCGGGCGCCGCCTCCGTCGACCGGCCCAACGTTGCCCTGCTGCTGAGCGCGCCCGTGCCGCCCGAGTCCACCGGCTACGTGATGCCCAGCTTCGTCAACCAGCCGGCAAGCGCCGCAGATGCAGCCGTGCAGAAGGCAGGGCTGAATCTGGCCCCCGCCCTCTATGAGCAGGCCGAAATTCCGCCTGTCGCTCCGATTGCCGCGCCCGGCCAAGCGCCCGCTCCCCCCGCCCTGCCGATTGTGCCTGGCACCGTGATCGCGCAGCAGCCGGCCGCAGGCCAACGTATCGAGGCCGGCGGCACTGTCCAGTTCACGCTCGCCCAGTAGCTCATTGCCGCGTCACAATCGCGGCAAAGAATCCATCGCATGGCACAGCGCCCGGCAACGTCAGCAGACAGTCATCGCCTAGTGCCGTCTCCTGCAGCAGCCGCGCCCCATCCGCAGTCAGACTTCCTTCGGCCTGCATCGAAGACAGCCGCGCACCCATATCAACCAGCCGAGCCGAGGGCTCGTCCGCAAACAGAGCATCGATCACCTCGCGGTTCTCCTCCGGCTCCAGCGAGCACGTGGAGTACACCAGCCGCCCGCCCGGCGCAAGCACGCGATACGCCGAGCGCAGTATGGCGATCTGCCGCTCCTGCTGCCGCTTCAGCTCTTCCGGCGCCAGCCGCAGCTTGATCTCCGGATTCCGTGCGAGCGTACCCGTCCCGCTGCATGGTGCATCGCAGAGGATCAAATCGAAATCATCCCGAAATGCCAATCCTGTCGCATCGGCAAGCACGCATTCGATCCTCGCCGTCAGTGGATCGCGCGCAAAACTGCGCCGCATCGCGTTCATCCGCGACTCGCTGATGTCGCACGCCGTGATTTCCGCCCTCGGATTGTTCTCCGCTAGGATCGCCGTCTTCCCGCCGGGGGCGGCACAGCAGTCCAGAATGCGGCTGCCCAGCCCCGCAATCTCCGCCACAAGCTGCGAGCCTTCGTCCTGAATACGCGCGCTCTCCGGCACCGCGCCCGTCACCCTGCACGCGCGACGCAGAAAGGCTCCGGGCGATACCGCCGCTGTCCGATCAGCGCATCGCACCGCCATCTCCGGCTCGCGCTGATTGTAATCGGCAATCGCAGCCACTGCGTCGCTGCCGAAGTGCTTCGTCCATCGCTCCAGCATCCATGCAGGATGCGCCGCTCGAGCATCCAGCCGGATTCCCGGAGCACTTTCCGCAACCCGGCGCAGCACCGCATTCACCATACCCGAGGCCGACGTGTGTCCGCTCACCTTCGTCAGCTCCACGCTCTCGCCAATCGCGGCATGCGCCGGTATGCGGTCCATCCCCAGAAGCTGCCAGGCGCCCATGCGCAGCGCGATCGCCACCTCGTCATCCAGCCGCGAGGTGCGTTTCAGATAGCGCGCTGCCAAAGCATCGAGCGCAAGCTGCCAGCGGAGCACCCCCATCACCAGCGCTGTTGTCAGGTTGCGGTCTGCCTGCGTCAGCGATTCGATGGCCGGCGCGCGCAGCAAGTCGTCCCAGTGCGTGTTGCTGGATCGCGCTATCCCGAGCAGCACACGGAAAGCCGCCATCCGGGCAGGCGCAACACGCGGCGGCATCAGGAGCCCAGGCGGTCGCCATCGACCACACCATGCCCGCGCAGCAGCTCCGCCGCAGGCATGCGGCGCTTGCCTTCTACCTGCGCCTCGATGACCTCCAATACGCCATGGTCGCCGTTCGGCGTGAAGTAGAGCCGATCGTTCTCGACGTGGAAATAGCCTTGTTCGCCATGTTGCCAGATCGTTGCTGGAGCCACCCGATGCAGGATCAGCTTCTTTCCGCGCACTGTCGTCCACGCGCCTGGCCACGGCTGAAAACCGCGCCAGCGGTCGTAAATCGCCTGCGCCGTCCGCGACAGATCGATCCGGCCATCCTCCCGTGTCAACATGGGCGCCGTTGTCGCCACCGAAGCGTCCTGCTCCTTCGGGGTGATGCTACCCGCTTCGAGGCCCGCCAGCGTCTCCACCATCAGTGGTGCGCCGATCTCGGCGAGCCGCGAAAACAGGTCCTCCGCTGTTTCTTCCGGCCGGATCGGCGTCTCGCGGCGCAGCAGCATGTCGCCCGTGTCCATGCCTTCATCCAGCCACATCGTCGTCACGCCGGTCACCGTTTCGCCGTTGGCCACCGCCCACTGGATCGGCGCCGCTCCGCGATACTTCGGCAGCAGCGATCCGTGCAGGTTGATGTTCCCGTACGGCGGTAGATCGAGCATCCAGCGGGGTATCAAACGCCCATACGCCACCACGATGATCGCGTCCGGCCGGATTGCCTCCAGCCTCGCCTGCAGCTCTGGATTGTTGCGAATCTTCTCCGGCTGAAACACCTCGATGCCGGCATCCAGCGCGGCCCGCTTCACCGGAGGCGCCGTCAGCGCCAGCCCCCGGCCCTGCGGACGGTCCGGCTGGCAAAGCACAAGATCAACGCTATGCCCGGCAGCGCAAACCGCATGCAGCGTGGGCACGGCAAACGCCGGAGTCCCGCAGAAGACCAGCCGCATCAGCTACCACTCACCCGCACGCTGCATCTTCCGGATGCGCCGCAGGACCAGGTCCCGCTTCAGCGCGCTGATGCGGAAGATGAACAGCACCCCGTCCAGGTGATCGATCTCGTGCTGAAAGGCGCGCGCCAGCAGCTCCGTGCCTTCGTATTCCTTCCAGTTGCCATGCTCGTCCTGCGCCTTCACCACCACGCGTGCGGCCCGCCGCACTTTTTCCCGAATCTCCGGCAGGCTCAGGCAGCCCTCTTCCTCAAGCTGCTTGCCCTCTCGCAGCGTGATCTCCGGGTTAATCAGGACAATCTT